>QNAD01000091.1 GCA_003641345.1 Candidatus Zixiibacteriota bacterium
ATAGTCTCCATACTCATCATAAACGATTATCCGTTTATTCCCACCATCACATACAAAGTAATTATTTTTATATCTGATAATTTCCTCAGGAGAGTAGAGTTGCCCGCCTGAATATCCAAAATCGCCGACAGTCTGTTTGAATACACCAAAACTGTCATATATAACCAATTTATTTTTCTCTTTATCAGTCGCCCATATTTCTCCATACTCGGATGTTGCAACCCCCGATGGAAACCCATATTCAAGCTCATCATCAAAATCGAAGAAATCAATTTTACCTATAAAATTAAGTTTTGAATCAAAACGGCTTAATCGCCGATTCCCTTCCTCGCTCACAATCAAATTCAAATTATTATCAATTGAAATAAATTGAGGTAAATCCATAAGACCAGCTTGATGTCCCTGCCCACCTATCTCAGCAATCTGGCGATATAGCGAATCCAATTTTAAAAGACGATTATTGCCAGCATCGACAATATATATATTTCCATTATTATCAATAGCCATACTATAGGGTCGATTAATTTTTTGATTGAAATAAATACCTGATATTTCATGCTCAACAATAAGCATTAATGGCTTTTTGACATTCGCAATTTCTTCAATAGGTTTATAACTGCGAGTGCAAGAAGAAAAATTTAATAAAATCAAAAAAGTAAAAACTATGTTTTTCATTAACTAAAATCCGGGATACCAGGTTAATCTAACCTGATTATCGATACTGAGCGGATTAATATCAAACTTAATTTTTTTATTTTTTGTTTTAGAAAATGAGTCAATTTCCCGTTGCAATCTTTTTGAATCACGAATAGCATCAATAACTGATACAATCCTATTTACAATCGCAACTCCTAAAACGAAATTAGACCTCCGATACGCTTCACGACTGCGATTTTTTATATTTCTATATACCGCCTGATTGTCTTCAGACTGCCAATACCAATGGTTGTCTGGAGTATCAGCTAAATATGGACGCTCTCTATCGCCAACTCGACCGGCATCATTAAATTGGTAAATATCATCGTAAAATCCAACCATATCGATAAACTCATCGCTCTTATTTTCCAAACTGGCATTAGCGTGCATATTAGCATAATCAATTAGATCATCCTTCTTCCAACTGCCATAAGTGCGATATGAAAAATATGCTATCCAACAAGCCGCTTCAACACCAAAATAATACTTCGCTTTAGTTCTACTTCCCAAATAATGCTCCCCCATACCGGGCAGAATCAAAGAATATATTGCGGCTTTAAATGTTGATTTGCCTGAACTTTTCATATTTTCATTATTATGCTCTGAACTGAAATCATCAAATTGACCAGCCATTGCAAACAATGGTTGATTTAAAGACTGCCTAAATTCTTTTTGTATCGGTCCTTCGTTAATTTCAACAGCATTTAGATTTAATCCAAAAAGAGAAATTACAATAACAATATATATTTTATTTTTTAGCATCATCAAATTAAAGTTTAAAGGTTATATTTAAATAAGGCGTATCGTACTTCGTATAAGAAGATTTAAGAGATGCTTTTATTTTCCAGTGTGCAAATTCATTCTTAGCCTTTTTCAAATTTTCGTTATGGCTTCTTGTTGTAAAAAATGCTTCAAAAGCGGATATCAAATGGTTAACCATTGCCACATAACTCATATTTTTTGCCTGAGCAAGTTTATCGTTGGCTTTTTTCCTCATAGTTTCATAAGCAAGACGATTACTTGAAGAAGGAATACTCTCAGGATTATTAGGATCGATTCTTGTGAAATTATGTGGGTTCGCCAGTAAATCATCAAGAGTAAAATCACTCATAGTCGCATTATCCCAGCCCCAGGCAAATTGATCATATTTACCTGTCATTTCATAATATTGCTGAGTATTTGTTGTTGGCAAATGATGGGTAATGTCTCCCGGATTGATAAGAGTATCCGATGTCACTCCCCAGAAAGCATTCAGGTAAGCGGTGTAATCATCCCGCGACCAATGCTGATCATTAAAAGCAATAAATTCATCAGTTAAATCATTTCCGTCACCATCAAATTTAAAATACATAACCCAACTAACAGCTTCAGCACCGGCAAAAATGATAGGTTTTATTTTACTGCCATAGTAATATTGACCAAGCCCAGGAACTGCCAAAGAAAGCAAAAATGCTTTCATGGGAGATTTATGTTTATGTTGTAATGATTTATTCCCAAAGTTTTCAATCTCTCCAGTTTGTTGTTCATTATATAAAAATCCATTTTGAGCATCATCTCCAAATGAGGATGAACTATATTTGACTTCATTTAATTTCTTATCAAAAAACGACTGTTTAAGTTCAATAGCATTAGTTGATATGACCAAGCATACTAACAGCAATATTTGTAAAATAATAATTTTCAAAAGATGACGTGAACTAATCATAAAATAAATCTCCTGTTATCTGATAACCGCAATATCGGTAAATGCATTTTCACTTTGATTATTAAAAACCGCTTCAATAACACAACGATACACCCCCGGTGAAACGTTATTGCAAGTCCATTGAAGTTCATTAAGTCCTTCGTTTGAAGAACCTTCCAAAGAAACAATCTCTTCACCACTTAAATCATATATTGTTAAATTTACATTATCTGCTATTTCACCCAGAGTATAACGGATATTAGCTACTCCTGTAGTTACCGGATTAGGATAACAATAGTAATCATTTTCAGGAATAAGACTGGATGCATGGGTGGGATCTGTCAATTTACTCATATCAAAAGCGTTGCTTCCCGAAGGATCTGCTCCGACCATTGGCCAAAACGCATTCTGCTCATCAAATTCACCAGCCCAGAAATCCCATAAATAAAACCAACCATCATCACCTACAAAACCTAATGCCGGACCTTCAGTTGTATTTATTACCAATGGTGAGCCGTTGCTTCTTTCTCCGGCAGATAATGGAAATCCATAAGAGATATCCGGTGAAAATGAATAAACATTCCCGATAGATGTAGGTACTATAACTTCCACATCGTTGCTATTCTCAAGTTTTGCAATTACCGGAGGTGCAAACGTATATTCATCTGAGAACCTATCATTAATTTCTATCGGGTAGTCTGGTAGAAGTTGTAAAAATTTATCATAAGCATACAACAAACCTTTGCCACCAATAATTATATCCGGATATCCGTTTCGATCAATATCACCAATTACCGGCGAAGTTGTATATTCTTCTGCAAATGATTCTGAAACTGTAATAGAAAAAATCTGCTCCGGATCTGCTGTAATTATTTCTGATTCATCAATAGAAATAACAGATATCTTTCCATCCGAACTTGCTAAGATTAAATTATTGGTATCATCCCTATCTAAATCAACAATGACAGGAGAAAAATCATAAATGTTATTAACAACAAAAGCTTCTGTAAATGTATCTTCACTATAATCATAATAATAAATTTCCGTATTGTTGTCTTTTTTAGCGGTAACGATTAAATCATCATTGTTACGACAAATGCCATATATAGAATCAACTTCTAATTGATATGCCAAAGCATCATCGCTATTAAATCCATCTTTAATATATACCGCGCCTTTATCAGTCACTACATACAAAATATCACCAAACGACATAGCAATAGGTAACCCTACTGTAGAAAACGCAAAGAAATTGTCAGCCTGAGTGTCATTATCATTATCCTGTAATGCATTAACTACAACCTTCCCAGTCTCCAAATCTAACAGTACTCCAACTGAAACCAGTTTCATCGAATCTGTTTCACCAAAATCACCTGTTACCGGTCCAGCAGTTATAAATCCGAGCGGATCAAAATATAATGGTATTTCATGTTCATTCTCCCGAGCATGATTGTCTCCCGATGTAAAATGAACTCCGCCATCATAGCGTGAAATTGCATTATCATAATAAATTTGGCAAGGGTCACAATTGGTAAATTGCTGCATAAAATTCTGACCATTTGGAGTAAAAACTAATACCTTATAATTTGAGGCAGTAATAATTTCATCGACACCGTCACGATTAATATCATCGGCGATAGAATTTAAAGTATTAAACTTTGCCAAAACCGGTTGTCCGGTTGATTGATCTTCTAAAACTCCGCTTAAAAAACGATATCCGCATCTAATTGGAAAATTATTTTTTAATCCAGTAGTCTCTAAATCAAATTTCATTACCGTATCTATCGGTTGTAAACTTTCACCAACCAAGATAGTATCCCGTCTGATATTTGTAATACTCACATGAGTATTGTTTCCGGTATTATCAAAACTTGGTGGGTTAGTATTAGGCGTAAACGAGTTATTTCTATCCTCTCTGAATAAATCTTCCTCGCTTCCGAACCCTGCATTATAATAACCGCCAAAATCAACAATACCATCAGCTTCTACTATCCTAATAAATCTTTTAAGCGGGTCCAGTTGAAGTTGATTATCATAAAAATTATTTACTCCATTATTATTAAAATCACCAGCCGCTACTGATTCATCGACATGATAAATAATTAGACCTGAGCCGGGAATCAGATGGTCATATTCACCAGTCAGTTCTTTATTAGCATTACAAGGTCCTATTATTACATTTGTTTGAGAATCAGCAAAAATATATGTAAGTTCACCATCGGTTTCTGCAACTCTATTTTCAATCAAATAATATTCATCTTCGGAGATAGGCACACGGGCAATTTGAATCCCATCCGAGATAACTTCTGCCGCCGCCAATCGAATATCATCTCCCTGCCTAAAATCATAAACTTCTTCAAACCCAAGATAAGCTCTTGACCAAGCACATGGATATAAAGGATTAATGCCAAAAACCGACCCAACTGGAAATCCAAAATCAACTCCGGTTCCAAAACCGTTGTTGTCCATCAGAGCAAAATCTCCAAGCTGAGTTCGAAAACTTCCGGTACGATACATATCAACCAAACCTAATTGATGTCCAAACTCGTGAGCTAAAACCGCATTAAGTGCCGTAGCTCGGTTGTCCTGACTAACAGCTTCCGGAAGCATTAGGGCAGTTCTAATAGAATCAGCTCCATCATCAACCGGGATACCACTGACAAACACAGTCCCGTCATCGGCAACAATAGAATCACCAAATTTTATATATCCGCTAAACAGATCCCGACAGGTATTTGGGAAACCAATATTGTTCTGCTGGTCAGCTCCGGGATGAATCAAAAATATAGATTCATAATTGGAAAAAATAACTTCAGGAGAAGTACTGTCAACCAAACGGATACAATCAACAAAGTATCGTTCCAATCCAATTATAATTGAATCAAACCCTTCAATCTCATCAATACATGCTCCATAGTAATTCATTTGATGCGGAAGCTGGTAAACAGAATCTTTCCCTGACGGGAAAATATCCCAGGTTAAATGCAAACCATCTTCTGTAACCTGTTCATAATAATTATTTAGAGCCTGTAAATGAGCATCGAAATATAATGAGTCATGCGGAGGCGGATCTATATAATGTCCGTTGGAATCAAAGAAAGCTGCCGAATCAGTTGATAAATCCATATGTCCCCGACCGGTAGTTGATTCGTCATCTTCGGTTTCATATTGAAAATTAAATCTGAGCACAAGAATATTAACGGTTCGTTCAAAATTCGCCGCAAGAGATTTATCCGGAAGCGACCATGGTGATTTACGGCTAAGCGGTAATGTTATTAACTCTGAGGCAGGAGGAGTTAAACAGGGATGAATAACTTTATCTTTGCCTGGTTGTATCGTTCTTTTAGTTTTCTTTCCTTCTAAAAGTTTGCCTTCAGCCGCAGTAATAGAAACTACAGCTGAAAACAGAATCAATATTGTTAAAAAAATCCAATTTTTTTTCAAAGTTACAACTCCATGTTATTACGGAAGAATCGATATTGACATACGCAACGTATTAGCCAAAACAACATTGTCAGAACCATTATCAGGAATATAAGCAAAATCAGTGCTTAACCAATCCATCGGTTTAAACCCAAAACCTATAGTCATAGTTTTGATTTTTCCTTCATCATCATAGATATACCCACCACGAATAGCAAATATATCCGCATATTGGAATTCAGCACCACCATTTATGATTAACCCTTCATTGGTTTTAATTTCACTAAAACCGTCTAAATTAACCAAGAGCTTGTTTACTTCAACCGTGGCTAACAATTGATAATAGTCAGAACGTAATAATTTATAAGCTAATCCGAAAGAAAAGTTTCTGGGTAATGCATCTGCCTGAACAGCATCAATATATGAAATATCGGGACCAATATTCGTTATTGCCATTCCTAAATTCAATTTATCATTCCAATTATAAAGCAAACCAAAATCTAACGCAAAAGCGGTAGCTGTTCCTTTACCCTGTTCTGCTCCGGCACCCTGTTCAGACAGCTTGGAATAAATAACTTTGGCAGAAATACCGCCTTTAAGTTTTTTGGTTAATGATGTTCCATACGAAAGAGTAAGTGCAAAATCAAATGCCTCAAATGATCCTAAATCAATACCTCCCTCACCGGTTCTGAAAATAGTTCCATAAGTAATAAATGTCGGACTAATACCAAATGTACCCCAACCTTCTTTATTGAAGACATATGACATATATTCATAATAGATATCATCCGCTAATTCCGGCAACCAATTAACATGCATAAAAGATATTTCAGACCGCCCATTGGCTTTTATAACAATTTTTTCATTACTGGCAAACCAAATTTCATCATCTTTTTGTCCGATAGCAGATACTTCGGCATTTTCCAATCCCTGCAATTCTACTCGACGCCAAATGCCGTCATCATACTCAATCAAACCATTTTCAGTAGCAAAATAAATTATATTACCTTTAACAGCGATATCATTTATTACTGCTGAAGCTGGGTTGCGATATACTTTTAGCTTAGAACCTTCCAGAATAGTTTCCGATGTTAAATCATTGATCTCTTTTAAAGTTTTTTCATAATTCAAGGTAGCTTCTTCGTCAGCATTTGTCTTCATCGCTACTAAATCGGCAAGAGTCTGGCCGGCTTCAACATCAAAATCACGATATCCCGGCATACTCCAACGGATACCATCATACATAATAATACCGTATTCAGTCCCTAACCATATTCTTTTATTTTCATCTACTTTGATTGAGGTCACTTTACCTTTGATGTTATTTAGATAAGGGACTCTGACAACCTGACCCGAATCAAAAATAGATTCAAAATTAAATTCTTTCGCCACTTCAACGGCAGAATTTTCATCTTCAATATTTTCTTCTGCTGTGTTTTCTGTATTATCCAAACTTTTCACAGCATCTTGAAGTTTCTTTCTGGCTTCTTTTTCAAAAGTTGACTTGTTGACAACTTCAAGTTTTTCTAAATATTCTGCCAATTCTTTTGAAGAGCCATAAAGTGCCATACGGGAAGCAATTTTTTCTTTTGAATCATCCATATTAACAGTGTACTCAAAACTGTTTGCCCAAATCTGTCCATCATAATGATATAAATCTTGATTTATAACTACCCAGATATTATCAAAACTTTCTGCAAACATTGTAGATACAGAACCTTCAGGCAAATCACCTTCATTTGTCAAAGAAGTTATTTCCCCTTTTTCATAAACAGCGACACCTTTATCGGTTCCAATTAATATTCGATGTCCTACTGCTGTCAAAGCAGTAATATTTACAGATGGTAACTGTTCTCCAGTATTGAAAATTTGCCAGCGTTTTCCATTAAATAAAATCAATCCATTTTCAGTCCCGAAAGCAAAATCATTATCAGATGATGTGACAGCGGTTGGTTCAGAA
>QNAD01000092.1 GCA_003641345.1 Candidatus Zixiibacteriota bacterium
AATAATACCGGTAAACCGATAGCTGTTATTTTTAATACCATAAAAGGAAAAGGTGTTTCTTTTATGGAAGATGTTGTCGGTTGGCATGGGAAATCACCTAATAGGGAAGAACTTGATAAAGTTTTGGAAGAGTTAAATCTTGTTTCTGTTTTTGATGTTGAAGAATTGCTGGCTTACGGTAAAAAATATCAAGCGGAAGTTGAGAAAAAGCTTGAAGATAAGATGCCGAAATTTTCAAAAGATTTTTGGTGGAATAAAGCTGGCAATATGAAAGTTGAAATGGACCCAACCCGAAAAGGGTTTGGTCGTGCACTTGCTAAAAATGGCGATGATAGTCGTGTCATTTGTTTGGGTGCTGATATTTCCGGTTCTATTTGTATCTCGGATTTTTATACTAAAAACATGGAAAGGAAAGATAGATTCCTCTCCATGGGTATAGCCGAACAGGGTGGAACAACAGTTGCCGCAGGATTAGCAAAAGAAGGGAAAATTCCGGTCTTTGGAACTTATGGCGTGTTTTCATCGGCAAGAAATTTAGACCAACTCAGAGTTTCTGTTTGTTATGGTGATTTTAATGTTCTGATTGTTGGTGCTCATGGCGGTATCTCGGTAGGTCCCGATGGTGCTACTCATCAGGAGTTAGAGTCATTGTTTCAGATACCCGGTTTGCCTAATATGCACGTAGGTGTTCCGTGTGACTCAATCGAAACAGACAAGATGACCAAAGCATTTTTGTTTGATGTTCAAGGTCCGAAATATATTCGTTTTGCCAGGGAAGCCACTCCGATAATCAGTAGAGAAGATTCTCCTTTCAAATTCGGTGAAGCAAATATTTATCGGTTCCGCAAAGAAGCGGAAAATATGATTGATGCTTTCGAGATTAAGCTTGCTTCGGAATATGAAAATGAAAACGAAGATTTAACTATTATTGCCTGCGGTCCGGAAACTGCCGAAGCAATCAGGGCGGCTTATATTTTGAAAACTGATTTTAATATCGAAACGAGAGTTATAAATCTTCATACTATTAAACCGCTTGACAAAGATGCTGTTATAAAAGCTGGTAAAGAAACAAAAGCGATTATCACTGCTGAAGAACATCAGATTGGCGGACTTGGTGATAAAATAGCTGCTGTAATTTGTCGTGAACGATCTCTTGATGGTAAGGCTTTGCCATTTGAAATGGTTGGCGTTGATGATCGTTTTGGTGAATCAGGCAAGCCGTGGCAATTGATAAAAGAATTTGGCGTTGCCGCTGAACATATTGCACAAAAAGCAAAAACTTTATTGAATTTATAGAGGGTAAGACTATGCAATTTAGTGATAGAATGTCGCTTCTGGGAACCGAGTCTGCTTTTGAAGTATTAGCTAAAGCAAAAAAACTGGAAGCAGAAGGTAAAAAGATTGTTCACCTGGAAATTGGTGAGCCGGATTTTGATACTCCCAACAATATTTGTGATGCCGGAGTTAAAGCCATTCAGGATGGACAAACTCATTATTGTCCATCGGGAGGTTTACCGGATGCACGCAAAGTTGTAGCTGAGTATATTTCAAAAACCCGTAACGTTTCTGTGGGAGCGGAAAATGTAGTTATTATGCCGGGTGCGAAACCTGTTATATTTAATGTTATTTTCGCGGCAATCAATGCCGGCGATGAAGTTATTGTTCCTAACCCCGGTTATCCTATCTACGAATCTGTGGTAAATTATGTTGGTGCCAAACCGGTTATGATGCACTTGAAAGAAGAAAATGATTTTCGGTTTGATACTGATGAATTAAAAGCATTGATTACTCCTAAAACAAAAATGATTATTATCAACTCACCGCAAAACCCAACCGGCGGTATTCTTACAAAGGAAGATTTGGAAACTATTTGTCAACTTGCGGTTGATAATGATTTATGGATTCTGACAGATGAAATTTATTCTCGGATAGTTTATGATGTCCCATTTGAATCAATTTTACAAATCCCCGGTGCAAAAGAAAGAACAATCATTATTGATGGTATGTCAAAAACTTATGCTATGACAGGCTGGAGGCTTGGTTATGGCGTGATGCCGGAAAGTATGGCTAATTATCAAACTCAGCTGGCTATTAATAATTTTTCCTGTACAGCTACTTTTGCTCAATATGCTTTGATGGAAGCATTAACCGGACAGCAGAATGATGTTGAAATGATGATTAACGAATTCAAAAAACGTCGTGATGTTATTGTTTCCGGTTTGAATAGTATCGATGGTGTTAGTTGTTTGACGCCGCTTGGAGCTTTTTATGCTTTTGCCAATATAACTAAAACCGGAATGAGTTCGGCTGAATTTGCCAAATTTGCTATGGAACAGGCAGGGGTAGCCTGTCTTTCCGGAACAGCTTTCGGTAAATATGGCGAAGGGTACGCTAGATTTTCTTATGCTAACTCAATCGAAAATATTGAACTTGCTATTAACAATATAAAATTGAATTTGGCGAAAGTTTAAGATTGATAATTTAATGTTAATCAAAAAGCCCGCTTCGGTGGGCTTTTTTTATGCTCTTTTTTAATTGATTATAATCACTTTTGGCAATAATATTTATTTATGAATTATGCTTATGTGACAACTAATCTTATCGATTTGAATGCGAAACCGGAGTTTAACACCGAAAGATTAAGTCAGGTTCTTTTTGGTGAGGCTCTAAAAGTTCATAAAGAAACAAATGGATACTGTTTCGTTAGCCAATCTGATAAATATAGTGGTTGGGTTGATAAACGTTTTTTATATTTTATTGATATGGAAAAATATAATAATCTTTTAACCAATAAAAACTATATTATTAAATCAAAAACAGCTGAATTGATTGCCGATGATGATTACTGCCCAATTCCTTACTTTTTATTTTATAGCACCAGATTAAGACTTGTAGAGTCAGGTGATAATTTTCAATTATCATATCCAGGTTACCCATCGGTTTTAATCAAGAAAGAACACATTATTCATATTGATGAAATCGAGATAACTCCCGAAATAATTAAAAATGAATGTATGAGATTTTTAGGCGTTCCGTATCTATGGGGAGGAGTAACTCCTTTTGGATTTGACTGCTCTGGATTTGTTAAAGCTGTTTTTAAAAGGTATGGTTATAAATTACCAAGAGACACAAAAGATCAAATTAAAGTTGGTTCAGAAATTGACCGAGGACAGATAGAAAAGGGCGATCTGTTATTTTTTAACAGGCATGTAGCAATTGCTATTAGTAATAAAAGATATGTCCACAGTTCAATTAGTGGAGCGGGAGTAAGAGTAAATTCTTTAGATAAAAATGATTTTAATTATCGACAGGATTTGGATAGAGAGTTTAAAATTGCAAGGAGAGTAATTGATGCATCTTGAGGTGTTCAAAGTAGCTTTGCCATTAAAAAAGAAATTTGCAGTTTCCCAAGGAGAAGCTACTGTTAAAACAAATTTGATTACGATTCTAAATAATAGATATAACGGAGAAGCATCCGGTTCAGTCTATTATGGTCCTACTTTGGATGAAATGGAAAAAGAAATCAATAAAGGTATTGAGCTTCTAAGTGAAATTGAAAAACCTAAAAGGGAGACCTTAGATGTAATTAGTAACTGGGATATTCATCCTGTGGCAAAATCCGCTTTAAGTGGAATGGTGCTAAATTTCCTTTCAGGTGAAACTCAAAGATATCCATGGGAAATTATGAATTTGGGTACTCCGGTCGGAATCAAAAGCTCTTTTACTGTTTCAATTGATTCTTTATCGGAGATGAAAGAGGTAATTAAGAATTCTGAATATCCAATAATAAAAGTTAAAATGGGAAATGAAGAAGATTTGCTCATATTGGACATTTTAGATCAAGTGAAAAATAAAGAAATCAGAGTTGATGCAAATGGCGGGTGGTCATGTTCCAAAGCGGAAGAGATGATTTATTATCTGTCGCAAAAAGGAGTGAAAATAATTGAACAACCGACAGATAAAGAATTTGTCGAGGAATGGAATCATCTAAAAGGTAAAGCTGATGTTTTACTTGTAATGGATGAAGGATTAAACAATCTGACGGATTATGAAAAATATTCTAAGTTTATTGATGGTATAAATATAAAAATGGATAAAAGCGGCGGGATAGTGGAAGGCATTAAGCTTGCCAATACTGCAAAAAATGAAAATAAAAAAGTGATGCTTGGTTGTATGGTGGAAACATCTATCGGAATATCACAGTCAGTTTATATGTCATCATTGGCTGATTATTTTGATTTAGATGGTCCATTGTTACTTGAAAATGATATTGCTCATGGAATTAAATATGACAGGGAGTCTATTGAGGTTGACCGTGAAATTATCGGCGGACCAAAATTAAAACGTGATGTTATCAAAAAATATATTAAAGAATAATCAGTTACTTTTTTTATGCTTGTTAATTGTAATAATCTATTCAAATGGATTTGCATCAGACAATATTGAGATAGAAATTATTTACCCTAAAGATACTCAAACAATATCTGCGGTAGATTCTACTTTTATTTTAGGAAATATACCTGATGTTAATGGGTATCATCTAAGCTCTTTTAATATTAATGAACGTCCTGTAAATGTTCATGAAGATGGCGGTTTTATTGGGTTTATTCCTATCACTCAGGGGATATTTATTTTTTATGTGGAAGCTAAATATCAGATTGACAAGGATTATTTTAAGAAAAATCCAAATATTGAAAAAGAGATAACTCTTATAAAAACAATTCAGACAACAGTCCCGTCCCCAATAAAATCGTTGCCTTTGGACAGTTTAAGGATCAAGGGTGAATATAAAATTTCTGCAGAAAACAGATATTTAACAACTGGTGATAGAGTTTTATTGTCTTTGCATGGAACCCCCAAGTGTAAAGCTTTTGCATCTATTCCCGGAGTCGTAGATTCAATACCGATGTCAGAATCCAATCCTCAGTTCCAACCATATTGGGGCGAGTCAGTATTTGGAGCGGGAGCAGTTCCGGATTCCATGAAAATTCAAGGGATATATTTTGGCTTTTACGATATTAAAGCAACTGACAGTATGTCAGACGCTAAAATTATTTATCATTTAAAAAATGAGAATAAAGAATTTTTAGCATGGCAATTGATATCAAATAATGTTATTGACCGAGCCGATATTTATCAGTTGTTAAATATGCCGGAGACAACATTAACTTTTGAAAGTTTCGGAACTATTTTTATAAATGATTCATTTTTCCCAGTCACTGTAGAATTTACAGATTCTATCCAAACAATTCGTTATCAACCCAGAAAAGGTTATTTTTCAATTTTTCAACCGAAGGGTGTAAAAGCATTGGCTATTGCCTCCGAAGGTGATTGGTATAAACTCCAACTTGCACCAAATCAATATGCATGGGCTAACAAAAACTCAGTGCGTCTTCTTCCAAAAGGCATCCTTCCGTCAAAATCATATCTGTCTGTTATAAGAACTTTTAATAGTCAAAATAATCTAAAAATACAATTTCCATTATCCGGCAAACATCCCTTTAAAATCATCGAAATAAACAGAAAAGAAATTAAAATACAATTATATGGTGTGATTTCAGATACTGATTGGATTAGGTATGATCCGGGTGATGAGCTTCTGGATTACGCTGTTTGGAATCAACCCGAACCGGAAGTTTATGAACTTACTTTATATTTAAAAGATAATATTTGGGGATATGATTCTTATTATGAGGGGAATAATTTTATTTTTCAATTGAATAAAGCCCCGAAAGATATTGAAGATTTAGATGGGAAGAGAATTGTAATTGATCCCGGTCATTCATCGGATAAAGGATCTGTCGGACCTACTGGATTGACCGAAGCGGATGCTAATTTGGCTATCTCTTTAAAAGTTAGGGAGGAGCTTACTAAAAAAGGTGCTATTGTAATAATGACTCGTGATGATAAGAGGCATGTTAATCTTTATGACCGTCCATCAATTGCTAAAGCAAATAGTGCAGATTTATTTATTTCGATTCATAATAATGCTTTGCCGGACGGAGTAAATCCTTTTGTGAATAATGGGACATCGGTTTATTATTACCATCCTCACTCTATCGAGCTGGGGCGTAACGTTCATGCTGAATTAATGAAAGAGCTGAAATTAGATAATTATGGATTTTACCACGGGAATTTGGCAGTTAATCGTCCTACTCAATATCCTGCTATACTTGTGGAATGTGCTTTTATGATATTGCCGGAACAGGAAGCGCTTTTAAAAACAGAGAAATTTCAAAAGAAAATTGCCAAAGGGATAAGAAAAGGGATTGAGGAATTTTTAGAGGATTTTGAGGATGACTAAAAACAATGAATCTCAAAAAAAGAAAAGCCAATATTATTGGTTAATTTATATCGCTTTGTTATTAGGGGGTATTATTTTATTAGCTCAAGCTATAGATTTTACTCATATCAATAAATGGACAGCTAAATTGGGTATTGCTCTTTTGTTCTCAGCCTTTGCTTTGTTAATTGCTAATGGAAAAAAAACAGGTTATGTAGCAACATCAATTATCTGGATAGTTATTATTATATCATATTTTATATAAACTAATTTAATTGTGCCTGTTGAATTTTTAGATTCAACGAAAATCTTGGCGAATCTGAAGATTCACCACTCACAAAAGAATAACAACTATTAATTGGACAATAAAAAAGGCCATCAAATTGATGACCTTTTTCATATAAGATATTAACTTTTGCCTTTATTTCTCTTCTCAGCTTTATGATTTTTTTTAGTTATTTTCTTTTTTATTTGTTTTCTGTGGTGTTTTTTGGCTTTTACTTCTTTATGAATAGCGGCAAACTTCTTCCCATTATGTCTCATTTTTATAACCTCGTCAGGTGAATATCCATAATGAACAGATAAAAATCTTAGGTTAGAAAAATTGATAATGTCAGCATCAGATAATTCAATTTTATTCCATTGATTTCTTTTTCTATTTTTGAAATGACCATATGCTTTGCCATAAGGAGGTCCGGGATTGTGATTCATCTCAAAATAAAATATTTCAGCAGTAAGGTTAAAATTGCGGCAAATTTCCATCCAACTCATACCTTTTAATCTTAATTTGATTATAGCCGATGGATTCACCTGTGCTTTTTCAGCTATTTGAAAAACAACCGGTAATTGCTCGTCTGGTATTTTTCTCTCTCTAACAATTACAACTTCTTTTTCAGGGACATTATAAAACTCACCGATAGCCAGGTGGAAACTGTTGATACCATCTGAATCAGCTTCGACTCCAATACTTATATTGGCTAAAATAGCAGGGTTTAGAAAAACTAATGCAATAAAACTAAAAAGTAATTTTTTCATAAAATGTTTCTCCTAACATATATTATTTCTATCTATTAGGAAATCGGGAGATTTAAGTAATAACATTATAGAGTTGGATATAATTGTAGAATTTTTGGACATCAAATATCTTGAAGTATTTAAAAATACCCCCGTCAGGAATCGAACCTGAATTACCGGCTCCGGAGGCCGGTGCGCTATCCTTTACACTACGGGGGCAAAAGTTAACAATGCTATTCAAATAAGGAAATTTTGACCTAAAATCAACTGAAAATAAAATTATACTTCAGAATAATTATTTATTGTAGTCAGATTCCCCTTTTTATTTGATTTAATCTGAGAATTTACTATTTTCTTTAATCTTAAGAAGGTAATTAACATTTGAAATTTAAGGATAGCTAATGCGCTGGACACAAACTTATA
>QNAD01000093.1 GCA_003641345.1 Candidatus Zixiibacteriota bacterium
TCTTCAGTTATTTAGGAGTTTGCGTCGTTGAGAAGATATATTATTTTTTTTATAATTCTGTTTTTACAATTTCTGAGCTTTTCCGAAATTCAGAGCAGGAACACTTTTTTTACTAAAGCTAGTAAAACTACGGATATCCCCGGTAACCCAGCTTATTGTCTTGCAGTTCATAATGTTGGTAAAATAAATTTAACAGTCCAAAATAACGGGGTATTAGGTTTATATTCTATTTATGGGCAGAGTTATCAGGATTGTTTTACTGGTGAACAGATTGATTATGGTTTGGAGTTTCCCAAAGGTACTAAACTGGAAAATTTATATTACTCAACTTTATGGGTTGGTGCGATACTTGATGATGATACGGTAGTTACTACTGGACTTGATGGTTGGAATAACGATGGCAGGGAGTTTCATCCTGAAGAAGCACCTGATGGGAAAATGATATTTAGGTCAATTATTGATCCCGAAGCTCCGGAATTTGAAGGGGCTGTTTCCGAACAAGATTTTATTGCTGAATATACTGATACTTTAAGAGGAGTATCGCATGATTTCTTTTATTCCAGACCTCATCGTCCTTTGTATCTTAAGGTAAAACAAAAATCTTATGCTTGGTCATATCCATATGCCGAGGACATAGTTCTTGTTGATTATGAAATCACTAATATAGGTGCAAGTAATTTACATGATGTTAATATTGGATTGTTTGTAGATGCCAATATTGGTTTTAATAATGGTTATTGGAATGATGATATTTCTGGATATCTTGAAACAATACCGGTTGAGCTGAATTGCGGTACCTTTGAGGACACAATAAATGTTGGCTGGACAGCAGATAACAATGGCGACCCAATAAATGGGAAATTTATTGTAGAATTAGGTGTTGATGAACCTTCGTTTTTAATCCTTCGAAAATCTGCTCCTCATTTTATTGGTACCAGAATTTTAAGAACTCCCGAAGAGAACTTAAAAAAATCTTTCAATTGGTGGGTTTCAAATTACGATAAAAAATATGATTTTGGTCCAATGTCTTTAGCAAATTTCCGTGATTTTGGAACTGGTGGGATGGGAACGCCGGAAGGTGATAAAAACAAATATTATATAATGAGCAATGGCGAAATTGACTATAATCAGAATTTGATTGGGACGATTAAAGACTATCATAATAGCTGGTATGTGCCGGGTAGATATACTTCTATGAAAATAGGCAGGGGTGCCAATACTAAATATGTTATGTCTTATGGCTCGTTTGATCTTCCCTCTACTGTAACAGTTAATTTTACAGTTGCTTTTATTGGTGGTGAAGACTTACACAAACTTCCGCTTAATGGGAGTAATATTTATACAAAACCGGAGCTTTATTATAGTAATCTGGATTTTTCCGATATGGGCGAAAATGCTCGTTGGGCGGGATGGGTTTATGATAACCCGGGGGTCGATACTGATGGTGATGGATATTATGGAAAGTTCAGAGTATGTGCTACTGAATCGACCGAAGTGTCTGGTAGATGGATTGTTTCGGATGCTGATACTTTTTTCTACGAAGGAGACGGGGTGCCTGATTTTCGTGGAGCCGCTCCGCCGCCTGCTCCGTCAGTAAAAATTATACCTGTTGTTGGTGGGCTGAAAGTCAGATTTAACGGGCACTTTTCTGAAAGATCAAGAGATTTTTTAACAGGTGAAATTGATTTTGAAGGATATAATATTTATATGGCTCGGGATGAAAGAAAATCCAGTTATGCATTGGTAGCTACTCATGACCGTGAAAATTATGATAAATTTGTTTGGAGCAGATATTATAAAGGGGGCAAATATGTTTTATACGATGCTCCATTTACAATAGAAGAATTACGATGCCTATATGGTGATTCATGTAATGATATGAATTTTAATCCAAATAATTATGGAATAGGTAACCTATTTAGAGTTGCTGATTCATCGTTTTATTTTGCTCCTCATGGTGGTAACACAAATAGAGGGGGAATAAATACTCCTATTAAGAGAGTTTATCCTGAGATGGAACCTATCCCGTTAAAAACCGACCTTACTACTCTTGATGATAGCTGTTTTACTGAAGATGGATATTTGAAATATTATGAATATGAATATGTAATTGAAAATCTTCTTCCCACTATTCCTTATTATGTCAGTGTAACTGCATTTGATGTTGGTTCACCCAAATCGGATTTGGATATTCTGGAAACATCAATAGACCAAGACGCTAAAGTTTATTATCCGCTTGCAGATACTGACCAAGTTGAAGGAGATGATTTAAAAGTTTATATCTATCCTAATCCGTATCGCATAGATGGTAATTATAGGCGAAAAGGGTATGAGGGGCGTAATGATATCCGACCAAGTTATCGAGTGAGAAAATTACATTTTGCTAATCTTCCACCTAAATGCACAATTAGTATATTTTCTCTTGACGGTGATTTGATTAGAGAATTAGACCATGATGAAGATCCATTCAGTCCGAATAGCCGCCATCATGATTGGAATATGATTTCAAGAAACACCCAAGAAATTGTTTCGGGTCTTTATTATTGGACGGTGGAAGATTCTGGGGGGCAAGTCCAAATGGGTAAATTAGTTGTAATTATGTGAACCATCGCAGTATTATAATGAGATAGCCACGTCGTTCATTTCGTTTGATTCTTCATTATGGCAAAATTGAATTTTTCAATATTTACATAACTTGTTGTTACCCGAAAAGTTAATTGAATGATTGTGGATTATAAAAAGTTTATTGATTGATGCACATATGTTTTAGTATGCTTCTTATATGAAATAAGATGCATAATAAATTTATTATTGGGAACACCAGTTCAAAAAATAAGTTATTAACTGTTTATAGTTTTGTATTATATTAATGAGAAGAGTATTACAATTAGGACATTACGTTGCTGTACTTTTTTTGAACAGTTGGGGATGAAATAGTGAATTAAATTAAATAATAAATAAAAATAGGTGTTGACAATTCAACGTCCTCCACTTATATTCTTTGTCGGATGATAGGTGAGTCTTTCAACAGAAATGAAATGGTTTTATTAGAGCCATAACTTCCGATTTAAAGTAATCAAATACTTCGTTCTTAATGTGGTGATGGGGATCACTTAAGAAGTACATACATAAAGGTTTTGTACATAACATTGATTTGTTAATTAAAAGTTCAATTTTCAAACAGATGATGAGTAGCTGTTATATCTTTAACAGTTATTACATTTGGTAAGGATTTTGCTTATTGAGGCTTGATAAGGGACTAAAGGAAGAAATACTACTGAATCTTAATGAGGAGGAGTTATGGCCTTGAATTTTAGGCTCCCGATGTTTTTTAGCCGTTTTATTTTAGTAATAGTAATTGGTATAGTTGTTTTGATTGCTCCTGCCAGCAATGCACAGCTTTCTGATTTAAAGATAGTAGTAGGCGATACTACTGCTATGCCCCTTGACCAAAATACGGTAATTTCAATTTATATGACCAACTATCATGATGTTATAGCTGGTTTTAATCTATGGATACAGCTTGACCGTCCGGACTTGATCAAATTTCAAATAGATACAGTAGAAGTAGTAGATACTACTTATTGGAAATGTTTGGAGTGGGACGGGTCTGTTTGTATTGATTCTATGATAAGTAATCCGCAAGATTATGATTTTACTACAGTAGATATTCACGATGTTGCTGTTGGCAACCACGATACAACAGGTACTATGGTATCTGGATGGGAGTATGTTGATTCTCGTTCATTAAGCGGTCAGGGAAATGATATTAACATTGCCGCTTTTTCTAATATGCCTTCTCCTCCGGAAACTCCCGGTATTTCACCTCAACAGGATGGGTTGTTGATTAAAGTTTTAGCAGACGTTTTGGATGTTGATAGTCTTGAATTAGACCGTACTGTTAATTTGATGATACAGTACGATTTAGTTGATCACTTTAATTTTTCCAGAACAGATGGTTCTTCTATTGGTATAGCTTACGAACAATTTATTGATTCTACTTGTTGGAAATGCAGTCAATGGGTTTCCAATGTTTGTATGGATTGGTATAAAGAATCGGTAATCAATGGTGATTATTCTTCCTGCGATTCTATTGAGGTCAAACCGGATTCTTCCGCATATGTTGATACTGATAAAATTATTCTTATTGATGGATCGCTTACGGTTTTAGTCCCAAGTGATTGTGTGTGTGGAGATATAAATGGAGATGACTATCATCTTTCTGATATTTCCGATTTGATGTTTTTGGTAAGTTATCTGTTTAACGATGGGGCAGAACCGCCTTATTTCTGTTGTGCTGATGTTGATGGTAGTGGCGGTGATTTGATTGGTATATCAGATTTAACCTATGAAGTGAGTTATCTGTTTCAATACGGACCTGCGCCTATATGTAGTTGTAATTGAGAAATTTTGTAAGTTTTTGAGATAAATAAGAAAAATAAACCCTTAACGTGGAAAGGAGGACGCTTAAAAAGGTATTATTATGATACATGCTCATTCGAAAGAATATCTGATATTTTTTAATGTCCTCAATGTTTTTATGCTTAGGAATAGATGGCTCTCTTCCAAGGCTAATTTATTTAGAGCTTTGAGGGGGAAAGCATTAGAAATGTTAGATTCACAATTTAAACACTTCTTAAACGAAGAATTAGGAGAAAAAAGATGAAACGTTTTGCGTTTATCCTAACATCTTTGTTGTTAGTTCTTTCTTTTGGGCTTGCTAATGGACAAAGCATTAGTATTGATCCTATCGCTGAATTAGTTGGTGGTAATTTACCTACCGGTAAAGACATCACTATTCCAATTCGTTTTAGCCAAAACCATACTGTAAAAGTTACTGGTTTAACTAATGGCTTTCAACTTTATTCACTTGATGGTGCTACCTGGACTTATCCGGAACCATTAGCCAATTGTCATACTGGCGCTGTTACTGCTGCTATGTTCGACGGCGGTGTTTTCATTAATGAATTCAGTACAGATGGTGCTTTAGAAGACACAGTTGGTTTTGGTGGATTTGCAATGTTTGGGACTGGTATCCCAGTTGGATTTGATGAAGTTGTTATGGAAATTCACGTTCAGTTTGATCATTCTATGGACGGCTTACACTTCGGTGTTGATAGTTCATACTATCCTCCGGGTGGTGCATGGGCATGGGCCTCACCTGCTGGCGAAATTCAGCCTGATTTTGTAGGTGAAGAATGGATGATTTATTTTGTCCCGGATCAAATTCCTGAATTCGTAAATCCAGGAGTATGTCCTCTTGCCATTGGTGATTTCGGTCACTGTGACGTAGTGTCTTTTGACTTTGATGCTAATGATCCTGATACTGATCCGCATGATGTTGTCTATTATGACATGTCTGCCGGACCAGGTGCAGTTGACAACGGAACCGGTGTATGGAGTTATTCTCCTTCACAGGCAGACGTTGGTGCTTTTAGTGTTACAGTAAGAGCCTATGAACTTGATGGACCAGAAGCTTTCTGTGAAATCACAGGTAACTTCACTAATATCGGTCCGTCATTTGTAGATTGTGCCGGAACTCCGTTAGTACCGGTTGGTAAAGGTAACACAGCGACTAACGGTGCTGTTGCAACCGATGGCGACTGTGATCCTATTTCCTACTCAATCGTAGGTGTAACTCCAGTTCCGAATGGAACTTACAGCATTGATCCTAACACTGGTGTCATCACCTTCAATACTCTTGAAGCTGATGCCGCTACCAATGACACTCAGTATGATTTTACCGTCGAAGTTTCTGACGGTTTAGCTACTGACCAGTGTGTTGTTAGTTTTGATGTTCTCGCTACTGAGCCTTTCCAGGTTCGTATTGAGAAAACACATCTTGCTATCCAAGGTACTCATGAAACTGTCGACATTACGCTCGAAAAAGGTTCTGAACCTCTTGGTGGTTTTGATTTCTTGATCGCTTATGACGCTTCTGCTCTGACTTTTGTCGGTGCTCTCGAAGGCGAACTTCTGACCGAATGTGGTTGGGAATATTTCACATATCGTTATGGTGCTACCGGAAATTGTGATGGTGGTTGCCCGAGTGGTATGTTGAGAGTCGTTGCCATAGCTGAAACCAACAATGGTGCTAATCATCCGACTTGCTTTGCATTAGAAGATGAATACACTTTGGCTGTTTTAGACTTCTTGGTAACCGATGATCGTACATTGGAATGTCAGTATGTTCCAGTCCGTTTCTTCTGGTTTGACTGTGGTGACAACACCATTTCATCCATGACTGGTGACAGCCTGTTCATTTCTCGTTATGTCTATGACTTTGACCTGATTGGTGAAATCACTGGCGTAGCCGACTATCCGACCTTCACAGGTGCTCAGGATGTTGACTGTTTTGTTGGTGATGCTAACAAAATTCCAATCCGCTTTATTGATTTCTTCAATGGTGGTGTTGACATTGCTTGTGCCGATGAACTCGACGCTCGCGGTGATGTGAACTTGAACGAAATCGGCTACGAAATTGCTGATGCTGTTCTGTTCTCTAACTACTTTGTATATGGCTTAAGCGTATTCTGGAATATTCCAGGACAGCAGGCTGCTACAGACGTCAATGCTGATGGTCTGTCTCTGTCAGTTGCTGACTTGGTATATTTGATTCGTGTAGTTGTTGGCGACGCTCTTCCTTATCCGAAACTTAATCCGGAATCAGCTACCTATGCTGTTGACAATGGAACTCTTCGCGTAAGTAGCGAAATGGGTGCCGCTTCTGTCATAGTAGAAGGTAACACTGTTCCTACCTTGTTGGCTGACAACATGGAAATGCGTTATAACTTTGACGGCACAAACACCCGCGTACTCGTTTACAGTATGGAAGAAGGCGCCAAATTTGCTGGTGATTTCTTGAACGTAAACGGTAATGTAGTCTCTATTGAAATGGCTACATACGAAGGTACTCCGGTAGCCGCTAAAGAAATTCCGGCTAACTATAGCTTGAAAC
Source organism: Candidatus Zixiibacteriota bacterium (assembly GCA_003641345.1). Next base: position 6,959 of record QNAD01000093.1, read on the forward strand.
AGAACTATCCTAACCCGTTCAACCCTAAAACAGTAATGGCTTTCGATATGGCTAAAGCTGGTAACTATGACTTGACTGTCTACAATGTAGCTGGTCAGCAGGTTTCTCAGTTCAGTGGTCAAGCTGAAGCTGGTACTGTTAATGTTGAGTGGGATGCTTCTAATATGGCGTCCGGTATTTATTTCTATAAATTAAATACCAATAATTTCTCAGACACCAAGAAGATGGTACTTCTGAAATAAGGCTTTTTGCTTTTGTTCTCCGGAAAGGTTTAACCTTTCCGGGGGATTTTTTTTAAGAGGAGGCAAGCTATTAAAGATTGCTAAAGAAAAAGAGAAGAATGACAAGAGAATGGATTTTGATAAGATGACTTTGAATTATAATTATGCAGGTGTGGAAAAATTTGAAAGGTCATCTTTTTGTATTTTTAATAGAAAAATAAATTGTTCAGATGAAAAGATAATAGTTGAAGACCCCATCGCAAACGGCAAGACTTTCCAGAAAAAGATCCCACTGCAAGCAGTGGGCTACCCCGTAAAAGAGTTGTTAAATAACAGGTACCCCACCGCTTGCGGTGGGAGAAACGTTATACCTTCTGGCACTGTCATACCTGCGAAAGCAGGTATCCAGTCTTCTTGTCAGAAAAAGACCCCACCGCAAGCAGTGGGCTACCCCGTAAAAGAGTTGTTAAA
>QNAD01000094.1 GCA_003641345.1 Candidatus Zixiibacteriota bacterium
ATAAATGATGTAGTTTGAATTCCTAATTGATTGAGTACAACAATGACCAAAATTGTTAAAAGAATCATCTTAGTCAGGTTTGCAACAAATTTTGTCAAAGTTTCATCTTTAAATGATTTGTTGATAACTTTCTTAGTTATCGAAAGCAAAATACCAATTGCCATGCGACCGATGATAAAAATAACAAGGGCACCCAGAATATTCATGCCGTATTCTTGAGCCCATTCTGTTATCATGTTTAGATAAGTTTCCATTTATTAACTCCCTTAAAATGTTTTCGTAAATTTATTACAATTTAGAAATATATGTTTTTTGGTCAATTATTTGAAACAGAAATTTATAAAATAAGTTCTTAAAAAATTAAGAATTAATTTTTAAATCTATAAGTTTTTAATAAGATTATTTACAACTTTGTAAGATTGTTTGATGCAGTCGTTTAACCCGATACCATAGTACGCATTGCCGGTTAAATATATGTTTTGAAGTTTGTCCAGTTCTGTCTCAATATTTTTAAGCCTGTCATTATGCCCAATTATAAATTGGGGAATGCCGTATTTCCATTTATATATTTTTACAACATCCGGCTTGCCTTCAATTTTCAATATTTTAGATAAATCAGCGATAGCCAATTCCTGCAATTTTTCATCGCTTAATTTTATAGATTCATGATCGCCGTCGCCGCCAATCATTGTTCTGAATTGCACACCGCATTTGGGTACCCGTTTTTTGAAAATTGATGAAGTCCAAATAGAGCCTAAAATATTAAGATTTTCTTTTTTAGGGACTAAAAAGCCAAATCCATTCAAGTCCGATTTAATAACATCAGCAGAATAACCCAAACAAACAACTGAGATAGGAGCATAAGGGATTTCATTTAATACGGAAGATAGTTTAGGCGATAAATCTTTAATAATCGGAACAACATTATTAGAGGGAATAGCAATGATCAGGTTGTCGGCTTCAAATTTAGAACCATTTTCAAGTTCAATCTGATAGCAATTTTCTTTGCTGATTTTTTTTATTTTAGCCGATGTGTCTATATAACCAGCGTATAATTCATTCAGGCGTTCAATGATTTTATATAGTCCGCCGTCAAACGATGTTAACCACCCTCCGGGACCGGATGGTCCGCCGGATTTTTTACTTTCCTTTTTTGCCTTTCTTGCTTTGGTAATCATCGCTTTGAACAGAGAGCCGTACTCATCTTCCATCTCACGCATAATAGGAAAACATGATTGCAATGATAATTTCTGAGCAACACCGCCATACACCCCGGATACCATCGGTTGTACCAAATAATCGGCGGCTTCTATGCCAATTCTTCGTTTAACAAAATCATAAACGGACTCATCGATGCCTTCTTTCCTATTTTTAGCAAACGGCTCCATAAATAATCTCAGTTTTCCGAGGATGCTTAAAATATCGGATTTGAGAAATGCAGGAGGAGACATCGGAACATTTCTTAGTTTACCATTGCGAAGAATAAATCGGTTGTTAACACTATCGCCGGCTCTTTCCAGAGAATTTTTTAAATTAAGTTCATCGCATAATTGCAAAGTTAGCGGTTCACGGTCTAAAAAACCGTTTGGTCCCCAATCAAAACTATATCCATCTATATTATCTGTGCCGATTGTTCCACCCAATCGATTATCTGCTTCAAAAAGATGCACCGATGCTTTTGGTTTTTCTTTTTTAATATAATGAAGGGCGGATAATCCTGAAATGCCACCACCTATAATGGCTACGTCATATTTTATCATAAACTAATAATCCTATCTTTGATTATATCAGCTAAAATTTTAGAAAATTTGGGGTCATCGTTGAACATTGGCATTCTTTTTATTCTTGCTCTGTTTTTTTTATCAACGAAATTTTTTAACTCTATATCCAATTCGTACAAAGTTTCAAGATGGTCACAAACAAAACTTATTGGAACAATAAAAAGGTTGCTATTATTTCGGTTCAATAATCGATTAACTTCTTTTACAGTATCAGGTCCAACCCATTTTACAGGTCCGGTGCGGCTTTGAAAAGAGAGATAATATTTTCTTTTGCCTGCGGCTAACCTGGCAGTTGTTTTAGTTTGTTCAACATAAGGGTCGCCATCATCAACAAATGTTTGAGGAATGGAATGAGCAGAGAAAAGAAGAGTGTCAGACTCTGAAATATTATTATTTATATATTGATTAAGCAAAGATATGTAGCCCTGATTGTCATGGAAATCATTTATTAACAAACGGTTGGTTTTGTTCTTATTTCTCAATGTCATTTTAATTACATCAAACGAAGAACCTGTGGTGCCAAAACTAAATTGCGGGTACATTGGCAAAAAACAAAAATCTGTAAAACCTTCGCTTAATGCTTTTGTAATACTGTCTTCAATTAGAGGGTGGAAATAACGCATCCCAACAAAACATTTCAAATTTGGAAAACTATTTTTAAGATTAAACTCGATATTATTAGCTTGAGCTTCTGTCCATGACAAAAGCGGAGAATTACCGCCGATAAGATTGTAGTGTGCCTGAACTTTTTTTGTTCTTAAATTAGAAATCAGCTTTGCAAACGGTTTTTGAAATAAAGTTCCACCGGGTAGTTTTATAATATTCCGATCGGAAAAAATATTATAAAGAAATTCTTTAATATCGCTTATATTATTTGGTCCTCCCATTCCCAAAAGAATAACTGCAATTTTATTTTCTTTTTCAAATGCCATTTAAATTGTCCTGGAGAAAGTTGGTTTATTATCTCCTTTCAAATAGGCATCAAAAGTCATAGCGATATTCCTTACAAAAGTTCTTCCCAGCGTGGTAATTTTTAAATCCTCGTTTGAAATTTCCATAAAACCGTCATCCGCAAACTGCTTTAGGTTAGGATGTTCTTCTTTAAAATAATCGTGATAAGAAATATTGAATTTTTCATAAAAGAGATCAAATTTCAACTGGAAATTGCACATCAGCATTTTAATAACATATTGACGGATCAAATCATCCTCGGAAAGACGCATCCCTCGGTAAACAGCAAAGCTGTTTCTGTCAATGGAATTTTTATAACTGTCAATTTTAGAAATGTTCTGAAAAAAAGCATTGTTGACATAACCGATAGATGACATTCCAATCCCTATCATTTCTTCGGTTGATTGAACCGTATAACCCATGAAATTACGGTGCAGGCGACCATCGTTTTGGGCAATTGATAATTCATCGTCAGGCAACGCAAAATGATCCATCCCTATCTGTTTATACCCTGCATTGGTAAAAAGCTCTACTGCCTGAGCAAACAGATTATATTTGACGTCCGTAGTCGGCAGTTCATTTTCTTTTATCATTGACTGATTGGCTCGCATGTTAGGTAGATAGGCAAAAGAATAAACAGCAAAGCGGTCAGGTTTTAATTCAATCGCTTTCTCAATTGTTTCTTTGAAAGTTTTTACTGTCTGACGAGGAAGGCCATAAATCAAATCAAAATTGATTCCTTTGAAATTCAAAGAACGACAATACTTCAATAAATTTATTACATTATCAATAGGTTGTACTCGTCCAATAGCTTGCTGAACATCAGGGTTAAAATCCTGAATTCCAAACGAAACCCGATTAAATCCGCGAGATGCAAGGAAATCTATCTGTTTGGTAGTAGTTACTCTTGGATCAACCTCAATTGATTTTTCACCACCTGAGTTAAATTCAAAATATTTTTCGTAACAGTCTAAAACTTTCGCCAAGCCATCAACACCTATATAAGTTGGTGTTCCTCCCCCAAAATGAAGCTGGCTGATTTTATTACGGGGAGCTAATAATTGTGCAGTTTGTTTTATTTCATCGCATAATTTTTCTATATAAGTTAGTGAGTTTTGCGGATCATTGGTAATACAAGTATTACATCCGCAGTAAAAACATCTTCGTTTACAAAATGGGATATGAGTGTAGATTGAAATAGTCTGATCATTTATAGATGCATCTTTTAGATTTTCCTTATACTCGTTGATACCAATTTTATCAGTCCAAATTGGTGCTGTTGGGTAGCTGGTATAGCGTGGTCCTGGTATGTCATATTTTTTTAGAAGTTTGATTGGAACTGATATTCCCGAAGAGTTATTCATATTATTTCCTATATTCATGAACATAATCAACCAGAGCTTTAACCGATTCAACCGGTGCTTTTGGTTGGATTCCATGCCCCAAATTAAATATCAAGCGGTTATTATCTTTGATTGTATCCAAGATTTCTTTTGCTTTATGAATTGTATGTTCTGTACCACCGAAAAGAACCGAAGGGTCCAAATTTCCCTGAATAGCTTTATTGGGAAGTTTATCCATAGCATCTTTCAGGTTTATTCTGTAGTCAACACCAATTACTTCACAGTCAATATCTTTGACAATATCTAAATAAGGGCTGACATTATTTACAAATAAAATTCTCGGCACATTTTTACTTTTAACAGTTTCAAAAATTTTCTGAGCCGGACTTCTTGACCATCGTTCATAATCAGAATTTGAAAGAATGCCATCCCAACTCTGGAATAATTGCACTGCATTTGCCCCTGCATTTACTTGGGCTGAAAGATAGCGTCCAATAACCTGACTTAATAAATCAAACAATTTTTCCGAAGCTTCAGGATAGACATGTAAAAACTTTTTAGCTTTGTCAAAAGTTTTTGAGCCTTTGCCTTCAATAAGATAACAAGCTAATGTAAAAGGTGATCCGCAAAAACCGATTAACGGTGTGTTGGGAAGAATTTCTTTTATTTTTTTTATACCGTCAAAAACAAAATGCAGTTTTTTTTCGATATCAAAATTAGATAATCTATCAATGTCATCCGGTGTTTCAATCGGGTCTTCAATTTTTGGTCCACCGTCAGGAAATTCAAATTTGATACCCATAGGATCCAGCATCGTTAAAATATCAGAAAACAAAATAGCCGCATCCAGTCCAAAACGTGCGATTGGCTGACGGACAACTTCGGCAATCAAATCAGGTGTTCGGCAAAGTTCATTAAAAGTTACTTTAGAACGAATCTCAAGATACTCAGGAAGGTATCGTCCAGCTTGCCGCATTATCCAAATTGGGATTTGACCATCGTTTTTGCCATAACAGGCATTGATAAAATTGGAATTATTTAAACCCACTCATGTGCCTCTTCTTTAATGACAGATGTAAGAACTTCAATTGTTTTTTCAAACATCTCTTCGGTATGAGCATTGGATATAAAACAGACTTCGTAACCTGAGGGAGGCAAATACACTCCTTTGTTTAAAATACGTTCATGCATTCGATTGTAATGGGCAATTCCGTTGGGGCTAATTGCAGAGGCAGAACGAGGGATGTCTTTTTGGAATACAACCCAATATAAAGAAGCAATTCCAACGATGTTTACCATCATTTTATCTAAATTTTGAGTAAGTTTACTAACAAACTTACGATTGTTTTCTTCCAATTCAGAATAAATTTTACCATTGGATAGTTTGGTTAATGTCGCCAAGCCGGCTGACATTGCCACCGGATTGCCTGACAATGTTCCTGCTTGATAGACCGGCCCGTCAGGAGATAATACATCCATAACGTCAGCTCTTCCGCCGAATGCTCCAACCGGCATTCCACCACCGATGATTTTTCCATAAGTAATCAAATCTGGATGAAGTCCGTAATATGCCGCAGCACCTCCCATGCCCAACCTAAAACCGGTTATTACTTCATCAAGAATCAACAAAGTCCCATATTTTTCCGTTAAGGCTCTTAGTAAACGCATATAATCATGACGTTGAATCAACAAGCCGTTGTTAGCCGGAATACCTTCAATAATAACAGCCGCAATCTGATCTCCCTTTTCAGAAAAAAGTTTTTCCAATGCTTCGTCATCATCCAACGGAAGAACTATTGTGTTTTTGGTTATATCAGCAGGAACTCCGGCTGAAGAAGGTTGTCCAAATGTTGCAAGACCGGATCCTGCTTTAACTAGCAAATGATCGCTGTGGCCATGATAGCAACCATCAAATTTTACAATAAGGTCACGTTCGGTAAAACCACGAGCAGTGCGAATAGCTGACATTACTGCCTCGGTTCCTGAAGATACAAACCGAATCTTTTCCACCGGTTCGACATGTCCTACAATAAATTCGGCAAGTTTATATTCTATTTCTGTCGAAGTACCAAAAGTCATCCCTTTATCAATTTGGTCTTTTACTGCTTTTGTAATATCAGGGTCGTTATGACCTAAAATCAAAGGTCCCCAGCTACAGCAAAAATCTATATATTTATTACCGTCAATATCATGTAAATATCCACCTTCGCCTTTTTCAATAATTCGAGGACAGCCTGTAACAGATTTGAAAGCTCTAACAGGAGAACTGACGCCTCCCGGTATGATACGGCTTGCCATTTCTACGAGTTTTTTGGATTTATCAGTCTTAATCATTGCACCATCCATTTTTTAATATGTCTCTTAAGTGATAAGTTAAAATTATTGATGCTCCCGCACGAGTAATAGCTGTCAGATTTTCAATAACCATTTGCCCTTCGTCAACCAGACCGGCTTTTGCCATTAGTTTAACCTGAGTATATTCGCCAGATACATTATAAGCGGCTATGGGGAGTTCCGTATTCTTTTTAAAATCTGAAATTATATCCAGATAAGCTAAAGCCGGTTTGACCATAACAATATCCGCACCCTGATCTTCATCAAGCATTAGTTCAAGCTGAGCTTCAGCACGATTTCTGAAATCCATCTGATACCCTTTACGGTTTCCTTCTCCGGGTGAAGAATTAGCAGCTTCTCTAAATGGTCCGTAATATGAAGAAGCATACTTGGCAGTATAAGCCATAATTAGCGTATCTGTGAAATCATTTAACTCAAGGTTTTCTCTGATAGCTCCAACTCGGCCGTCCATCATATCCGAAGGTGCCACACAATCACATCCAGCTTTAGCTAACTCAAGAGCCATATTGCTTAATACCAAAACAGATTTATCATTGTCAATTTCGCCATCTACTGAAACTCCGCAGTGACCTGTATCTGTATAAGCACAAAGACAAACATCAGCTGAGACAAATAAATTATCACCGAATTTATCTTTAAGCATATTAGTAGCGATAATAACAGGATTTTTGTTGTCCGATGCAGAGGTTGCCATTTTATCTTTCCTGTCGGTGACTCCAAAAAGCATAATTTTATTTATGCCAAGTTTGATATCTTCAGCAATTGATTTAATAAGAGAATCAGGAGATTCACGATAAATGCCCGGCAAGCCATTTATCTCATCTTTAATATTGTTACCTTCACAAACAAAATACGGTTGAATCAATCGTTTGTTTTGTAGTGTATGTTCAAACGACAATTCACGTGTAATCTTATTACGACGCATCCTACGCGGGCGTAAAAATTGTTCCATTATACTAACTCCAAAATATTTTTTATATCAGTATCTTTTAATATATCTACACCAATCCAACCGAGTTTTTTCATTTCAGCGGCGGTTGTTTTTCCGATAGCATAAATTCTTGAAATTGGAGAACCAAATTGACGATGATAAGATCTTACTGCAGAAGGTGC
>QNAD01000095.1 GCA_003641345.1 Candidatus Zixiibacteriota bacterium
AGTTTCCAACCTAAAAATGGATAACTATCATTTAGCAATTTCAGGAAATAACCATATCGGGTAAAGGTTCTGGTTGTATCATGAAAAGTAGTATCAGTTCCAACAATCCTGTTAGTTCTTATCTCATAGACATCACCAACAATAACCAAGGCTTCTTTGTAAGAACCTAAGTTGCCAATTTGTACTGGACCTTCAATTGATATCGTTATGTCCCTATCAATATCTAAAAGGACATCGGTGTAAGTTGCCGAATCAAACGGTAACTCATATTCAATAAAACTATATAGAGAATCTTTCCTGAAAAGTTCTATTCCTTCTTCGGTAACTTCAAGGTATCTGGTGATTTCATCTTCATCAGAAACATAAGGTACTTCGATTTCTTCGCATCCAATATTTATCATTATCGTTAGAACCAATAAACCAAAAAGGAATAAAATATTTTTCATTATATAACTAACTCCATATTTATTTAAACGTTAAACGAATCTATATTTATTTTGTTTTCTTTTTTTTCATTTTAGTTTTCATTTCATTGATTTCATCGCGTATTAACATAGCTGTTTCAAAATCAAGATTCTCAGCTGATTTTTTCATAGTTTTCATCATGAAAATCAATTTATCTTCAAAACCCATCTGTTCAAATCCAAGCGGTTTAGTAAATGTTGATTTTTCGACAGTTTTACTGTCAGCAAATTGAGTTGAACGGATAATTTCTTCACGAGTTTTTAATACTGTTTCTGGATTTATATTGTTTTCTTTATTGTATGCTAATTGCTTTTCACGTCGTCGATTAGTTTCATCAAGTGCCTTTTTCATCGAATCGGTAATTTTGTCAGCATAGAAGATAACTGTTCCATTTTTGTTTCGAGCCGCCCGTCCTGCGGTTTGGATAAGTGCTCTTCCGGATCGTAAAAAGCCTTCTTTGTCAGCATCAAGAATCGCAACCAGAGAAACCTCCGGTAAATCCAACCCCTCTCTCAGCAGGTTTACCCCAACGAGAACATCAAATTCATTTAGTCTCAAATCACGAATAATTCCGGTGCGGTCAATTGCAGCAATTTCACTGTGCAGGTATCTAACTCTAATTCCCATTTTGTTAAGATAATCAGTAAGGTCTTCAGACATTCTTTTGGTTAGCGTTGTAACTAAAACCCGCTCCCCTTTTTCTTTTCTTTTTTTAGCTTCATCCAGAAGGTCGTCAACCTGTGTACTTAACGGTTTAACAATAATTTTGGGGTCAAGTAAACCTGTCGGTCTAATTACTTGGTCAACCACAACCCCTTCTGATTTTTCCAGTTCATAATCAGCGGGGGTGGCAGAGACATAAATTAGTTGGTTGTTAATTTTCTCGAATTCTTCGAAAAATAACGGACGGTTGTCCAAAGCTGAAGGCAGACGGAAACCATGTTCAACCAGAGTTGTTTTTCTGCTTCTATCTCCGGCAAACATTCCTCTGAATTGTGGAATTGACTGATGAGACTCATCGATTATAGTAATAAAATCATCAGGAAAAAAATCAATTAAAGTAAAAGGACGTTCTCCTTCTTTTCTTTGAGTTAGATGTCTTGAGTAATTTTCTATACCTGAGCAATATCCAACTTCCTTAAGCATCTCCAAGTCATATTTAGTTCTGCTTTCTATACGTTGTGCCTCGAGCAATTTGTCCTGAGAGCGGAAGAATTCTAACCTCTCTCTTAATTCTTCTTTTATAAGTTTGATAGCGACTTCAAGTTGTTCAGGGGAAGTAATAAAATGTTTGGCGGGATAAATAGATACTTTTTCCCGTTCGGTGATGATTTCGCCAGTTAAAGGATTTATTTCAGTTATTTTTTCTATATCATCTCCAAAAAATTCAAACCGGAAAGCATGTTCATGGTAAGCTGGAATTAATTCTATGGTGTCTCCCCGAACTCTGAATTTACCTCTTGAAAAATCAATTTCATTTCTGACATAATGAATATCAATAAGTTTTCTGATAAACTCATCTCGGTCAATATTATCATTTTTATGGATAGACAAAAACTGTCGTTTGTATTCTTCAGGTGAGCCTAATCCATAAATACAGGAAACCGAAGCAACTATAATTACATCTTGTCTATCTAATAATGACGCTGTAGCCCTAAGCCTTAACCGGTCAATGTCTTCGTTAACAGCAGTATCTTTTTCTATAAATGTGTCAGTAGTAGGGACATATGCTTCTGGCTGGTAATAGTCATAATAGCTTATAAAAAACTCAACAGCATTATCAGGGAAATATGCTTTTAATTCGCCAAATAATTGTGCTGCAAGGGTTTTATTATGAGAAATGACCAGAGCAGGTTTCCCGAATTGGGCTATTGCGTGGGCAATTGTAAAGGTTTTGCCGGAACCTGTAACTCCAAGCAAGGTTTGGTGATTTATACCGTTCTTTAAGCCTGAGACTAACTCTTTTATAGCATGAGGCTGGTCTCCTTTGGGTGTATATGTAGAAACAAGCTTAAAAGGGGATTTATTTTCACCATTACCATTATTAGACATGCCTAAATTCCTTAAAAATTAGTCAATTAACTAATATATAACTATGTCAAACAAGCCACAATCACTAATGCAAAAATAAAATTAAAATTGATTAAATTTTAAAATGGAACTAAAATATTGATGAATAGTTTAAATAGTTGATTTGACAATGTTTAGATAAATATGAGAGAACTTTTGCCTTGACTTATTAGTCTAAAATGTTAGTTTTGAAGGCTAAATCATTTTAGATTAGTAAATTCTTAATTTGGAGGTTTATAGAAGATGTACGCCGTATTTCAAGTTTCAGGTTTTCAGTTTAATGCTGAAGAAGGTGAAGTTTTAAGAATCCCTCTTCAAAAAGTTGACAAAGGGAGCAAGCTTGACTTTGATGAAGTCCTTTTGTTGAAAGATGATGATACAACTCTAATTGGAAATCCATTGGTTGATGGTGCTAAAATTGAGGCAGAAGTATTAGAACATGGGAAAGATGGAAAGATTACTATTTACAAGTATAAACGTAGAACTAAATATCGTTTAACTCAAGGACACAGACAGGATTTTAGCGAAATTAAAATTAACAAGATTATTGCACCTGAAAAATAAGCCTGATAATAATGAATTTTAAAAGAGCATGGATAGCTCTGTTATTATTGTTTATTATTGTAGCAATCAACAATCCGCTATCCGCACAGGAAAATCTTAGAATTGTTGATATAGAGGTTGAAGGCAACCAAAGAGCCAGCCGGTCTCTTATCCTTGGTGTTTCTTCGTTTGATATCGGTTCTACTTTATCCCCGACAGATATAACTCAAACCGTTCAAAGATTATACGGACTTGGTATTTTCTCAGACATTAAAGTTGAGGCTGAACAACAAGCCGATGGCGTCAAATTATATATTGTCCTCAGTGAACTGCCAAAATTGATTGGGATTGAATTTATTGGTAACGACAAAATCAAAGATAAAGATCTCAAAGAAAAACTTGGCATTGGTGTCGGCGGATATATTTCCCCTAATATTATTCATGACAAAAAAAATCAGATAAAAAAAATCTATGCTGAGAAGGGGTATTTTCAAGCTCAAATTGGATCAGGATTGGTTTACAACGATGATTCCACTGAAGCTACCTTAACCTTTAATATTGAAGAAAAGAATAAAGTTAAAGTCAAAGAAGTGGTTGTTACCGGAAACAAACGGGTCAGCACCAATTCACTGATCAAGAAAATGCGTAACCGGAAACGTGGTTTTCTAAAAAGCTCTGATTTTGCTCAGGAAAAATACGCTGAAGATTTAGAAAAAGTTATAGAAACTTATCATAATAAAGGGTTTATTGATGCTTATCTAATCTCTGATTCTACCTCGATTGATTCCACTGATAATAAAATGATTGTTTATCTGAAAGTTTATGAAGGTCCACAATATTATTTTGGGAATGCTGAGTTCGTTGATAATGATAAAATCAGAACAGAATTTTTAAAAAAACAGCTCAAGCATAAAATTGGGGATACGTTTAATCAGGAAGAATATGATGAGTCCATATATGAAATTTACTCCGCATATCAGGAAATTGGGCATCTGCATTCCCAGGTAATTGATGAACGAACGACTCGTAATGATTCATTGATTGATATTACTTACAGAATTGTCGAAGGACTTCCTTCTAAAATCAATGAAGTGAAGATTGTCGGGAATACTAAAACCAAAGATTATGTAATCAGACGTGAATTATCAACTTTGCCCGGTTCAACATTTAACCGTTCTCTTTTAATTCGCTCAGTACGGGACGCAATGGCATTAAACTATTTTACTAATATAAATCCGGTTCCGATAAATCTTCCGAGTGGTGATGTCGATGTAGAATTTCAAATCGAAGAGAAACAAACCGGACAAGTCTCCGCCGGCGCCGGTTATAACAGTCAGGACAAATTAGTTGGTACTGTTGGTATGTCGATTCCAAATTTTAGAGGGAATGGACAAAATGTATCATTTAATGTTGAATTTGGAAGTCAGAGAGAATCTTTTATACTTTCTTTTACCGAACCATGGTTTATGGGGCGACCGACTCTGATTGGTTCTGATATGTATACTACTAATAGACAATGGTTCGATGAATATACTGAAGGGCGTCATGGCGGTTCAATAAAAATCGGACGGCGTCTTCGTTGGCCGGATAATTATTTTAGAATATTTGGTTCGGTCCGGATTGAAAAAAACCGTTATCATGATTTTGATGATTATTATACTTTGTCTAATTCATATAAATATACAAGTCGATATGTCTATACGGTGCCATCTATAGAGCCAAATGTTTTGGATACAGTTACTGTTGATTCTACCTATGCCCGTGACCCGTATCCGGGAACAATATTATCCTATAATGAAGAATGGCTAACAGCTGCCAGGCTTTCTCTTACAATTACCCGTGATTCAAGAAATTTGCCGGAATTTGCAACTACGGGTTCACTATTTAAGTTAACACTTGAGAATACTGGCGGATTTTTGGGTGGTTATTGGGAATATAAAAAATACTCAATTTCTTTTGCTAAATTTTTCCCTGTATATAAAAATATTGCCTTGGCTGCAAAAGTTCAGTTTGGTCGAATATATGCCTCTGTAGGCGATGATCATATTTCACTCTCTGATAGATTTACTCCGGGTGGTACTGCTTATGATGGAATTGTACGCGGTTATGAGGACGGTTCATTAACACCTGACTCATCAATCACTTTGGCAGATACAATTGTAACTTTCGATGGTTCCCCTGATTCTTATCCATTACCAATTGATACTTTATTAGAAACGAGTAATTTTACTACCCGAGTTCGTGGTAAATATATGTTAATTACTAATGTTGAACTGCAGATACCAATAATCTCCCAGCAAATATATTTATTAGGTTTTTTAGATGCCGGTGATTCCTGGCTTCATAAAAACGACATTAAACCGTTTAATATGCATCGAGGAGTAGGGTTTGGTATCAGGGTTGTGGTCCCAATGATGGGTACAATTGGGTTTGATTTTGCCAAACGACTGGACAGTTCTACATCGGGGGAAAAAGGTGGATGGAAAACACATTTCCAGATGGGGACTATATTCAGGTAACTTGAAAATAATTTAATTATATAATTACAGGAGCATTAAATGAAAAAATCAAAAAAAGTTATTCTATTTGTTACAGCCATTGCTTTAATGGTAGTACTTTCATCGGTTGCAGCTTCAGCTCAGGTAACCAAAATCGGTTTTGTTAATGATGAAAAAATTAAAATGGAGTACAAAGCCTGGTCTAAGGCTCAGGAAAACTGGGAAATTGAAGCCAAAGCATGGGAAGATGAAGCTATTCAGAAACAGCAGGACCTTCAGGAGATGATTGACGAATTTGATAAACAAAAATTGATTCTTTCACAGGAAAAGAAAAAAGAAAAAGAAGCTACCATTAAAGTTAAACAGGATGACCTTGACGATTTCACTCGTCGTATATTTGGTCCTGGTGGTCAGGCAGAAAGAAAACAAGCACAATTATTACAACCTCTACTTGATAATGTTACCAAAGCAATTGAAGCTGTTGCTATTCAGGAAAATTATGATGTCATTTTCACTCTCCAAAGTGGCTTAGGCTATATTAAAGATTCCTATGATTTAACTGATAAAGTTTTAAAGTATCTTGATGAAAACGAAGGCTAATATTAGTTTTACTCTAAATGAAATAGCATCAGAAGTTAACGGAACTGTCAAAGGTAATGGCGATGTCATAATAAATGGCATCGCTTCGATTCAAACTGCTATTGAAAAACAAATCACTTTCATTGCCAACAAGGCTTATTATCAATATTTACAAGACACTAAAGCATCGGCGGTTATTCTAAGTCCGGAAGCACCAGAAACTGATTTGCCGGCTATCATCCATGACAATCCATATTTAACATTTGCCAAAGTAATCAATCTTTTATATCCGGAAGAGAAATTTATTGATAATGGGATTGATTTATCTGCTGTAATAGAGAAAAACATAAAGATAGACAGTTCTACTGGAATTGGTGCTTTATGCCATATTAGAGATGAAGCGATTATCGGGAAAAACTGTCAGCTTGTTTCATCGGTTTTTATCGGTAGGAATGTTACAATTGGGGATAACTGCCTTTTATACCCCGGTGTCAAAATTTTAGATAACTGCAAAATAGGAAACAATGTAATAATTCATGCTGGAACTGTGATTGGGTCCGATGGGTTTGGGTATGCTGAAAGTGAAAAAGGTCTTTACAAAATCAAACAAGTTGGCTGGGTGGAAATAGGAAACGATGTTGAACTTGGGTCAAATGTTTCGGTTGACCGTGGTGCTATTGGTCCGACTAAAATTGGCGACAGAACAAAAATTGATAATTTGGTACAGATTGGCCACAATGTTGAGATTGGTACTGATTGTATTATTGTCAGTCAGGTAGGGATTGCAGGTTCTACTAAAATTGGTAATAGGGTAATTCTTGCAGGTCAGGTTGGGGTTGTGGGCCATTTAATAATTGGCGATGACGTCAAGGTTGGTGCTCAATCAGGGGTGAAAAACAATCTGGAAACCGGTAAAACATATTTTGGTACACCTGCACATTTATTTATGGAAACTTCCAGAATTGAAGCTTCTTTGAGAAAACTTCCTGATTTATTTAAAAGAGTAAAAAAACTTGAACAAAAGTAAATAAATTAGTACGCAATAATTTTGAGATTTCATTAAATTACAAAGTTTGTATCCTTTGATTGTGTTTATGGTGTACGACTTCGTGTACCGCGTAATGTTGAGGCAAACGAGGATTCGTAGTGGGGGCCGCCCACAAAAAATGCAGGATTGGAAGAAGACCACACTGCAAGCAGTGTGCTACCCTGAAGATACAACTTGAAGATACAAGCTGAAGATACAATTTGAAGATACAACCTGAAAATACAATTTGAAGATACAACCTGAAAATACAACTTGAAGATACAACTTGAAGATACAATTTTAAAATACAATATTGCGTCATAGTTATCTTTTTATTCTGTCGTTA
>QNAD01000096.1 GCA_003641345.1 Candidatus Zixiibacteriota bacterium
ACGTCGTTCGTTTTTTCCCATATTATAGCTCCTATATCTCGGTTACATATAATATGAGTCAACGACTCTAATTGTACCCTATTTTTGAAACCGTTTGGTTACATTATTTGTGAGGCAATTCGCCTGATTCACCGGAGGTGGATTGTGACCCGACACTTAAGCAAGTGTAATTAAAAAGCGGCAGGTCACAAAAATCTATTTACATAGATTTTCAGGACCCACCGCAACATCTGTGAAACTTTTTCAACAAGCCGGAACGCAGGAATGACATGGACCAAGGTTCTCGATCAAGTGAAAATAGTAGGGCAGGTCTCTTTTTGTCTTGAGACCTGCATGGTGATGCAAATGGTGATAAAATCATAGACATATCTGATTTGACTTATTTTGTAGATTTATCAATTGCGGGAAGCATGAATTTTCTGATCGGTTCAGGTGCATTTTTCCAATACCTAATCGATTCTTTCTCTCACGCTTTTATGTCAGCGACTATAATCAACAATAAGGATGCATCGATTATTTGTACTTGATCCCAAGAAACAACCCTAATTTGTTTCCGAAGTTTTGTAACTTTATTTTGTCCTTTTAATCGCCGTAACTAAGATTGGTATTAAAATTATTTGAATAATAATTCCGGGAATACCGGTTACAACAGCTCCACCAATAGCAAAAAATTCAGCTATATTATAAGGCAAATCAATAAACATGCCCAATAAATACAAGCTCAGACCAAAAAACAAACGTCCAATAATCATTGATATAATCAAAGAAATATAAATATTAAAATTAAATTTATAATAAGTCAAGCCGGCAATAAATCCGTAAATCGGCAATTCTATAGACATCAAAGGTACGGCATATGTTGGAGGCATACCCGTTAAAAGATGTGAAATCACAGGAGCCAGAAGCCCTACCACCAAACCGCTATAAGGACCAATTAAAAACCCGGCTAATAATACCGGAATATGCATTGGCAAAAAGATTCTTCCGGCAATGCCAAAAGCGTGAAAAGCAATCGGCAATAAAATTGCTATTGCAAGATATAAAGCTGTATGGGCAATAAATTTTGTTTTGGATGTTAAGGGGGACAAAACAATTAACTCTATTTAGAGTTTATAACATGAGTAATATATAATCCAGGTTTATCTTCGATACAAACATTGACAAATTCGCTAACATCAAACATCTGTTTTAATTTTTCTTTCGGAGGAATCTCATCATGTTCGACAGCACCACCAATTTTTCGATGAACTTCGGCAATATCTTTTGATGATTCAAGATGAATGATGTAAAATTTTGCTCCATTTTTTAAAACTCGATGAATTTCCTCTATTGCTATTTGTTTGTCTGAAAAATGAGGAAAAGCGTTAAAAGCAAAAGCCAATTCAAAGCTACTCTCTTCAAACGGAAGATTAATAACATCAGCATCGACAACAAAAACATTGTCAAAGGGAAAGTTCCGGTGGGCTTTTTCAGCCATTTCAATAGAAAAATCAACACCGGTTACAGAACCGGATGGGGTTATTCTGCGTCTTAATAAATCAAAAAGGACTCCGGTGCCACAACCCAAGTCTAAAATATCTATTCCCTCTTTGATTTCAATTTTACTAATTATATGAGACAACCGCTCCAAATCTTCAGCAGTGTACATCAAATCCCACTCAACGGCTAATTTGTCAAAAAATTCCTGATGTTTATCGTGCATAATGAATAAATTTAGTTTTCTAAGATATAAAGTCAAGTTATTTAATCCCATATATATGAAATATTTCTAATTCCATAAAGAAAAAGTGATTTAATATTAGAGGATTTTTCTTTAAACTGCAGTATTAATTGATTATATTATTGGTTGCATTAAATTTGGAGTTTAGATTTTTATGGCTAATAAGATTGAAAATAATAAATTTTTATTTATAAAAGGTGCTCGGGAACACAACCTAAAAAATATAGATGTCAAAATCCCAAGAAACAGCCTAACTGTTATAACAGGATTGTCAGGCTCCGGTAAAAGTTCACTTGCGTTTGACACAATCTATGCTGAAGGTCAACGTCGGTATGTTGAATCTCTTTCTTCTTATGCTCGTCAATTTTTAGGATTGATGGAAAAACCGGATGTTGATTTTATTGAGGGTTTGTCTCCTGCAATCTCAATCGAACAAAAAGGACCATCTAAAAATCCTCGCTCAACAGTTGGAACAGTTACTGAAATTTATGATTACTTAAGATTGCTTTTTGCCAGAATTGGTGTTCCGCATTGTATTAAATGTAATCAACCTATTACCCAACAAACGGTTGAGCAAATCGTAGATTCTGTTTTGACATTTGATGAAGGGCTAAGATTGATGGTATTGGCACCGTTGGTTAGCGGTAAAAAGGGTGAGCATAAAGAAATTATTGACGAGGCTGTTCGGGAAGGTTTTGTACGGTTAAGAATTGACGGAGAGATAGTTGAGTCAGATTCAGAAATTAAACTTGAAAAGAAAAAGAAGCATTCTATCGAAGCAGTTGTTGACCGATTAATCGTAAAAGCAAAATCAAAAAAAAGACTGGCTGATTCTGTTGAAACTGCCTTAAAAATCGCTAATGGTACTGTTCTAATTAATATCAAAAATAAGACCTTCTTTTCTCGGAACAGTTTGCCTGTCTAAATTGTCATATTAGCTACGACGAACCAAGCCCAAGACTTTTTTCATTTAATTCTCCATTTGGTGCCTGTAAAACATGTGATGGTTTAGGCCAAAAAATGGAAATTGATTCCGAATTGGTTATTCCAAATAAAGAACTATCCATTACCGGAGGAGCAATTAAACCCTGGGGTGGGGTGGATATGTCTAATTGGTATCGTTATATGGTTAAGGGTGTAGCACGACATTATGGGTTTAAATTAACTACACCGTTCAAGAGACTCCCCCAAAAAATTCAGGATGTCATTATTTACGGCTCAGGCAAAGAAGAAATAAGTTTTGAATATGAACATACTTCGGGTAAAGGAAAAGGTTCCGGTATCTATCGCTCAACTTTTGAGGGAGTTATCCCTCACCTTGAGCGACGGTACAAGCAAACAGAATCAAGTGGAGTTCGTAACTGGATTGAAAACTATATGTCAATTTCACCATGTCCAACTTGTAATGGTGCCAGATTAAGACCGGAAGCGTTGTCGGTTGTAATCGCACGGGAAACAATAGACAGCATAACGGACATGTCTATAAAACAGGTCAATCAGTTTTTCAAAAAAATAAATCTAACTAAAAGACAAAAACTAATTGGTAAGCAGATTCTAAAAGAGATAAGCGAAAGATTAGGGTTTTTGTGTAATGTCGGTCTTGATTATCTCACTTTAAGCCGTGCGGCTCAGACTCTTTCAGGCGGAGAAGCACAGAGAATAAGGCTTGCTACCCAGATTGGTTCAAGATTAGTTGGCGTCCTATATATTTTGGATGAACCTTCAATTGGATTGCATCAAAGAGACAACAAAAAGCTCTTGGATACTCTTCTGGAATTAAAAGACCTTGGAAATACGGTAATTGTCGTTGAACATGATAGGGAAACAATAGAAGAAGCAGATTTTGTAATTGATTTGGGATTGGGTGCTGGAATCCATGGTGGAAAAATAGTTGCCAGCGGAACACCTGAAGTTATCAAAAAAAGCAGTCGGTCAATCACCGGACAATATCTTGCCAACAAAAGAGAGATTGAAACACCGAGAAAACGACGGGAACAAAATGGTAAATCTATAAGGCTGTTTGAAGCATCGGGAAACAACCTAAAAAAAGTAGATGTAGAAATCCCGCTGGCTAATCTGGTGGTTGTTACCGGTGTCTCCGGTTCCGGAAAATCAACTTTGATAAATGAAACACTTTATAGAATTTTAGCCCGTCATTTTTATAACAGCCACAAAGTTCCGTTAACTCACAGAAAAATCGAAGGTTTAGAAAATATTGACAAGGTAATTGATATCGACCAATCACCAATCGGACGCACGCCTCGCTCTAATCCTGCTACTTACACCGGTGTTTTTACTCATGTCAGAGATCTCTTTTCCACTCTTCAGGAATCCAAAGCAAGAGGATATTTACCGGGACGGTTCTCTTTTAATGTCAAGGGTGGACGATGCGAAGCATGCGAAGGGGATGGTATTATTAAAATTGAGATGCATTTTCTCCCTGATGTTTATGTCCCGTGCGAAATTTGTAAAGGAAAAAGATACAATAGGGAAACTCTTGAGGTAACTTTCAAGGGAAAAAATATTGCCGATATTTTAGATATGACAGTTGAAGAAGCACTCTCCTTTTTTGACAATATCCCCAGAATAAAAAAGAAACTGCTTACTCTATTTAATGTTGGATTGGGGTATATACATCTGGGACAGCAAGCTACCACTTTGTCGGGTGGTGAAGCACAAAGGGTTAAACTGGCTACAGAATTGTCTAAAATTGCTACCGGACGAACAATGTATATTCTGGACGAACCAACCACCGGACTTCATTTTGAAGACATCAGATTGCTTTTAAAGGTTTTAAACGAACTTGTTGATAGAGGAAACACGGTTGTTGTAATTGAACACAATCTTGATATCGTTAAAACTGCTGACTGGATTATTGATATTGGACCCGAAGGCGGGGATGACGGCGGGGAGATAATTGCCTACGGTACGCCTGAGGATGTTGCCAAAATCAAACGGTCATATACCGGCCAATACTTAAAAGAAATTCTTAACGGAAAAAAATACTAACAAATCAAAAAGTAATACTTAATAACACGCCTAAATCTACAATTCTTTTGGGTAACAGAAAAATTAAGTGGGAAAAAATTGGTTCTCGCTCCGCACATTTTTGTCCACGCTGTCAAAGATTATAAGTATAATAAATTATTTTATTACAAATATATTATTTATCATTGTTGTTAAATCAACAATATTAATTATCCCATCATGGTTTACGTCAGCAACTTGAATGTTTTGGATTCGACAACCCCGAAAAAGGTAATCAATCATCATGGTCAAGTCCAATATGTCAACATTGTTATCATTATTAATATCGCCGGACATGTGTCCAATCAAAGTCAGAGGAGTTTTTTTAATAAAAGCAGTACCATTTTCCGTAATACCACTGACAGTAATGTAAGTTGTAACTGTATCAAATATCGGTTGCAACGGTTCTATAAATTCCTCTATGTCGTAGTAAAACACTCCTGCTTCACCGGTAAAACCCATTACCCAGTCACTTACATTTAAGGAATCATAATTCTTTTTACCATTTATTTTTACGCTGTTCCAGTCTATGTCTGACCCTCTGTTTTGCTGACTATATCCAAGTTTGATATAAATTGTATGGTCTGTTTCTTCAACAGTATTTAACTCAAACAATTCAATTACTTTCGGGTTTGATAAAGTGCGTAAGTTATCATACTCAGGATAAGTTGCTTTCATAGCTTCTTTCAAATTAGTAATAGACAATAATCTATTATCTCCCAGTCCGGCGGCTACTTTTATCAAAACATATTGGCTGTCACCCGGAGCGAAATCAAAAGGTCCGACAGAACCTAACATTCTTTTATCATTAGGGAAATCATCAACCTCGCCAATATTTTGAACAGGATCACCGCAAAATTCAAATTTAGAGCCGTTATTCAAAGGCGTACCATCACACTTTAATCCTCTGAGCATATTATAACATTCGCTGACATTAGTTGGTTTGTCGTCGCTTATATATTGCCTAAATGACATTATTCCTGAGTTAATAAATCCATCTATTGGTGAATCCCCAAACCATCCAATATCATACTGACCAGATGGTGTTAAAATACCTCTGACAAATTTAAAACCCATTGCTGGAGGAAGTGTACCATAATTATAATCATTATTATTGGAATTATACATATATCCAATGCCAAGAGCAGTATCACAACCAACTAAATCATCAGCATAATAGCCGATATCAGGATCAAACCATAAAGTAAAATAGCAGTCTCTTAAGTCTTTGTTTCCTTTGTTATAAAATTTGTATTCCATAAATACAGTCTGGCTAATTGGGTGGCTTTCCGAAACAAGTTCAGGGACGGGAATTTTAAAAAAGAGTGTGTCCGCTTCATATCTTTTGAAAGTTCTTATTCTAAACACAGAACCAAGCTCTGGCATGTCCTGATTAAAAGGCGGTGCAATCCCAGCAGTAATATTGATAAACACCATTTTATCCATTACCGGAGATGAATTCTCGCCGGAATATGTTTCCGGATTATAACGAATTTGAAGCATTTCATCATAATAACCTTGTTCACCCGAAGAGGTGTCGTTTGGTATTCTCCAATAAAACTGATCTGTAAAAGCTTCATCTGCTCCGGAAAGTGCTGAGTGTTCGCATCCAGCAGGACCGCATCCGGTTGATGGGGAACCATACGATGATAAATCAAAAATACCATTGCCATCATCTTCTACCCAGACAATACACCGAACATCATCGGATTCATCCTTAGGCGTATTAATTCCTATACGCCATAATTCAAACGGCACCCATATGGAAGTACCGGTTGTAATATCGTAAGCATAGCTACCACTTCCCATAAAGCGAATTTCCCAATCATACTTTCCAAGATTTGCCAATTGCGTGGAATCGTAATTATTCAGTGTTTGTTCGAGGAATTTTTCATATGACGCATAAGTTAGGTCATCATTATCATCCGCTAAATCAGCGGTATGAATTGCCCAGCGACCTTCTCCCTCTTGTTGTAAATTACTTAAACTTCGCGATGGAAATCCAACAGAGCTAATTGCGGCACCAAGCGGCGTTGACCAGTTGTGAATCATAGTTTTTGGAAGCTCAAAAGATGAAAACATTTTATAAGTCAGGTAAACATCAATTTCAAATCCTTCTATAAGTGCTATTGGTGACCCTTTGGTAAAATCTGTTTGGTTTTCAAGAATTATCTTACCGCTGTTTCTATTTACTAATGACCAACTTTCACCGTTAATAGAATCAACATCTACGATTACATCAAGAGTATCACCGTTAGCTTTATGTGGTTCTGTTATGTTGATATCAACCGTTAACTGAAGAGAACCTTCTTGGTCAATTTCAAAATAATATGAAAAGTATAAGTTATTATTCCCCAGTTCATCATACGCCCATGCAGTTTGTTGAACCTCAACTCCTATTGGAGCTGATTGGCAATAATCTGAGTTATGTGCTTCTTCGTTGGCATCATTAAAAACAGTCCACAACATCTGTTTCCCCTTGACCAACGGATTGCCTTCGTTATCAACAGGAGCACCCTGATCAACAGGCCAATTCAAATAATCTTCGTTAGGATTATTTTCCAAGCTATCGCTATGCAATTTATAGACCTTGAATTCCGGCTTGTCTTC
>QNAD01000097.1 GCA_003641345.1 Candidatus Zixiibacteriota bacterium
ATCAAGCCATCTTAATACTGAACTCCACCGAAACCTTAGCAAATTTCCAAGCTTAACTGTCGGAATATAGCCAATATGCGACCAATGATAAATCGTCGATTTTTTAACTCCGAGTTTCTCTGCTATTTCTTTTACTGTGAGTAAATTATTTTCTTCTGGCATAAACAGAGCCTTTAATTACTGAATTGACTGAGAATCTGAAAGAATCGATTAACATCGTTTTCAATCGGCAAGTAGACTTTCTCAGCACTCATTTCAAGTTGATGAAATTTTTGTACAAGTTCGTATGACCTTTGTTGTCCGGCTAAATCAGCATCAAATGCTACCTTAACTTTGATATTCTTGAAATAAGGGAACCATTCTTTTTTAAATCCATTGACACCAATTACTCCAATAGCTGAATAATTATGTTCGATTAACGTAAGACAATCAGTGACACCTTCACAGATGATTATAGTTTTTGGTTTCTTCATTAAGACGTCAATATTGTATGGAGCCGGTATTGGAGCAGAAATATTCATTTCTTTAGGTTTAATATTTTTATCCAGAGTTCTTCCCTGGAAATAACAAGGCAAACCATCGTTTGAATAGACCCATATGAGAGGATGATTATTGCAGAACAGATTGCCATGCTTATTCAACAGACCGCTTTCGATCAGGCGATCTGTTGAAAATTGCGATTTTAATGAATTTAGAATTTGAGAAGGTTCTTTTGCATATTTTATTTTCATTAAATCTATTGTCTTTATTGATATTCCTCTCTTTGTAAGCCAATCCGTGGCCTCCTCTGGAAGAGTAATACAGCTTCTGAGGAATTGCTGATATATATTGATATGTTTTTTAAAATCTATTATTGGAGTGAACTCCAAAGTACTCTTTTTGGTTGGGAGTTTATGATAAGATGGAATTGAGTTACCATTAATATCTAATCCTGCTCTATTAGCCAGGTACTCCAAAGCCTCCACAAATTTAAATCCTTTTATGATACGAATAAAAGAAATTATATCACCACTTACATCTGAACAAACCATACACCGGTATGTATTGGTCTTAGGGTTCAGATAAATAGAGAAATGTTCGTCGTTATTATTATGGTTTTCAGGATGAAAACAGGGTATCCGGTTATTATTTATTTTTAATCCTAAATTTTGAGCAACATCAATGATATTATTTGCTTCTTTTAGTTTTTCTATGAGTTTCTTTTTCACTTGGAACCTCCGATTTATTTTTGGAGGTTGATTGGTTTTGTTCGAGTTAATTGATGGTAATTACATTAACTTCAATATCTGCAATCCTTAGTTTATCATTCTTTTTAAGTAAAATTGTTTTTTTATTTTGCAGTTTAATCCAATTTGTACCAGACCATCGGAATGTACCGTTTAAACCGATTGGATTTATCCATATATGAGGTCCAATTCGTTCACAACAGATATGAATTTTACTAATTTTATCTGAGCATCCTATTTGATCTCTGCCAATAATCAAAGCTGATCGATCAAAAGGGATTATATTTTGATTTTTATTGATCAATAACCCCAATCTTTCAAAAGGATGCTTTTTAAATGAACAGAAATTCTTTGACTGATCAATAATTGTTGGACATCCGCATTCAGGACAGATATAAATCCGAGAGAGTGCTTTTTCCAAAGCTTTAATCCAATCAAAAACAGTTGGTCTATTATTAATATTAGGATTAATCCCCCTTCTAAATAATCCGCACAGTTCATTATTCAATACAGCTACCGGATAATTACCATATGGATTACTATGAGAATCGATAAAAACAGGATCAAGCCGCCAAGGTAGAGATAAAGCTTGAGTGATTTCTTCCGGAGATCCATCAGAACCTACAGAAGGAGATATTAGGAGAATTATTTCAGATAAAACAACACTTAACGAAAATATATCTGAAGATATTGTAGGAATGATATGTTTTTTTTCTTTGATAGCCTGATTAAATTCCGGAGGCATAAAGAACAATTGTCCTGCCATTCGAGAGGGAGGAGCATTTGGTGTTGAATAATTATCCAAATCTATACAATATACATCAATTCCATTTCCATTCTGGTTGATCATTATATTTTTATGATTTAAATCGCCATACGCAATGTTTTGCCGGTGAAGAATTTTAACTAACCGGCAAAGATCCAGAGCAATCTGAATTCCTTCTTTAAAAGAAAATTTTGGTTTTTCAAGAAATTCAACTAATTGTATACCGGGAACAAATGGCATCAAGTATCCTATTTCTCCATTACCAAAATAAATATCCCGGGGTGCTATTATGTGAGATGATTTTCTATGTAAGTTGAAATTCATTAAATAGCGAATTCTTTCTTCCTTTTCATGTCTATCAAAATTTCCCCTGAAGATTTTAATAACACCTTTTTCGTTCGTATCATTGTTTAGAGTCTCATACAGGAACGCTTCACCTCCTGAATCAAGAAAATTAACGACTTTAAATGTTTTACCTGATATGGTTGTTATTGATGATCCGACTTGCATTCTGTTTTATCCTGATCATTATCTTCTGAGTCATTCTCTGGTTTATTCTCAAGAGCTTTTGAAACAATGATGTTTTTCCATAGTGGGGAATTGATATTTGGTTTTTTACTATTTCCCATTATGCTAATACTTAGGTTGTCATTAAAGATATATCCACTTTCATCCTTATATTCTTCTAATTCATGAAGAATCCTGGAAATCAACTGATTGAAATTGCCGGACAAATTATAAGCACCAGCTAATATTTTGTTTATAAATTCATTGGTTCCTATTGGGAAAGAATCAAGTTTTGGCTCTAACCGGTCAAAAACACCGTCGGTACCCGCAATAACAAATGAACCTTTAGGTCGTTCTAAGATTCCATTTATCGGATTCCCGTGAATAGTTGGTCCTAATGAAGCAGATATAACATTAAGAGCCATACCTTCTGCCTTTTGTGGTTTGATAAAATGAAATATATCACCGGATTCTAAAACAATACATCCCCCTCCGTCACCAATATGAGCGTATCCAATGTTTTCTTTACCTGCTATGACAACAATTAAAGTCGTACGTAATCCTTTATGCCCAATATTAAACCGATCACCTTCCATCGCTAACTGATAAGAAGCTGCTTTTATGCAATCGAGAGCTAGTGTGTCTAATCCTTTTGTAAAAAACTGATTATTTCTTCCAAGTGATTGAACTATTGAGATTGCAGAAGCACGTACTGCGTTATATGCTGCTCTTTGTCCACATGGTAAGCCACCAACACCATCTGCTAAAATACTTACCTGGTGATCATTAATATCAAAACAAATTGCATAATCCTGGTTTTCTTTTCTGACGTTTCCCTTGATAGTATTTGCAGATGATGACCAGGATTTTGATGAGATATGTGGTTTATGGATTATATCCGGTATTTCATTTGTCCGTGAAATAAGTCTCGATATAAATTTATCCGGTATCGGAATTATCTCAGGTAAAGGGCGGTAGAAACTGTGTTGTTTTTCAACCGAAAAGATGGAATTAATCTGTTCATCGATTTTATTTTCAAATTTTATTTTTTGTTCTTTATCTGATTTTGACACTTTTCCCCCTTTATATTGTGATTTATTTTCTTCTTCGTTATACATAAATGGTAATTCAAGCATGAGATTACCTATCCTTTCATTCAATATTTGTATCTTATCTGTAATTTGTTTTAGGTATTTGTAGTTTTTTACGACTAAGAAAATAGTAATCAAAAATCCTATATATATAGATATTACTATTATATTTTGATCACTAAAAAGTGAGTTTGATTGCGTAACCTGGTTCTTAAAGGGAGATGAATATTTACCGAAGACATTCTGTTCAAAGTTATATTCCTGAGGGAGATTGGATCGATAAAGTACTGGAATAATTACAATACAAAGCAAACAAATAATAATTATCATTTTGGAAAGCATTGTTTTATTCATGTTTAAATCCTTTATATGAATGGGACTATAGTACAACTGTACGATCCCATAATTACAGGTAAACGGGGGTATAGGGTATCCCCGTTTACCACACAATTAGTTATCTGTCCATTTGGGCAATTTCATCAGCAGTATCTGTACCGGCTAATAATGAATCTGTCAAAGTATCACCGATATCAGCCATGAATTCTCTTATCTCAACACCGTCATTACAGTGAAAGTAATGTTGTGAAGAAGTAGCTAATTTCATAAGAATATCTTCATCAGCATCGCTTCCATAAGCAATAGTTACTATAGTTGCTTTTTCTTTCAATTCATCAGCTATAATAATAGGATTATCTCCAGTATTATGATTGCCATCTGAGAAAAAAATGATTACCGGATCAATCCATGTAGAATTTTCAAGCTCAGGTAATTTGTCCGGTTCAATCAAATGTTTGGCACAATTTAATGCTGAAGTCATATCAGTGTATCCACGAGCATTCATTGATGGAACTTTACCGGCAAGTTCTGTAGCTTTTGTTATATCTTGAACTACATTTGCAATTCCATTGAATCCAATAATGACGATATAAAAAGCATCTTTGTTTTCAGGTATTGCTAATTTGTTTACCAAATCATCAATAGCTGCTGTAGATTGATCAATTTTTCCGCCTACCATGGATCCTGAACAATCAGCAAGAATTAAAACGGATTGTTTTTGATTGCTACAGATCCATTTTGGTCGTTTTAAACCAGGTAAAATTAATTGTTGGTTATTTTGTTTATTCATATAAATACATATTCCTTATAAGTTATTAGGGTTATTTTCGTTTAAGGGAACAGTATTACCAGAACCAAGAGATGCTTGAATCGATGCTGTTAATTGTTGAACAATTATTTGGATTTCATCCGGATTAGGTGAATTTGAAATTGGAATCATGATTCCACCAGCTGATTTAGATAGTTTGTATAGTATTGGAGTAATCTCGCAAATCAAAAACAGCTTTATATTTTGAGATTTAAGCTCCTGTCCAAGATTTTCTACTTCCTTTCCTGATCTTAAGGGTTTCGATTCATCATTCATAATGCTAATTATGGCATTATGAGCAAGAGGGTTCCATGGTACGTTATTCTTTAAATGTTCAATGGCATCTAAGTGATTTTCTTTAGGAAACCCTCCACCTCCAAATTGGATCGAGTTAAAATCTAAAATTACTTGTTGTGGTGATCCGTTGACAGTATGCATAATTGTATCCTGACCTTCATCGAGATCTCCATGGCTAAAAAGAAAAATTGATGGTGATACATTATTAATTTTGAAACCATTGAAAGTATCTTCAATAACTTTCTTGCAACCTTTTTGGAAGCGTTTAGATGAATCGGTACGATCTACTGTGATCCCAATTACAGCAGAACCGGTTTGTTCCGGTCTGACAACTGAACCTAATATAGGTTGTTGTTGGTTTTCGTCTGATTCAAAGTTCCATCCGCACTGATCACAGAAGGTAGCATTCGGATCAAGACCTTGATAATTACACGAAGGACATGTCATTTTTAATCCTTATGTTGTTAGTTAGAATTATTCTTTTAATGTTTTAATGATTAAAATAAGAGAGAGAAGCAAAAGTCCGAAAAGGATCAATGCTTTTAACTCCGGGTTCGAGCAGGCAGCTCCTAAAATTGGAAACTGATAGAAACTGCCGATATAAAGATTATTGGTTAGCCACCGGTAGATTACCGGCAACAGAATAATCGATGCAAATACTAAAACTCTATCCCACCGGATATTATACATTTTACATAAACTCTGATTTTAAATAACTATATTGACTCTGGTCGATTCGACCATCCTCAAGTAAACGTTCAATCATTTCTTCACGTTCTGAATAACTTAATTGCATTAGTTTGGCTTTGATATCTTTTCGTAATTGACGATTATTATCATCGTATGCATCATCTACTACATGAGATACATCATCTGTAAAATCAGATAAATTTTCATGATCTATACCTGCCAGCCGTAGAGTCATGCGATGTCTTAATGACATTTCTTTCTCTCGTTGTTTATCCTCAAGTGCCCAGGCTGTAGCAGACCCTGAGTTCATCTCACTTAACTCTTCTTCTACTTTATGACGTTTATCTAACATACTTTTGACTTTAGTTATGACATCCTTGATGTCAATAAGTTCACTGTTAAGATATGCTGACTTTTCAACTGAATTAAGTTCACGTTTAGCAAAGTCAATCTGCTTTTGATTATATTCAATGATTTCACGGACATCATCAGCAAAATCCTCAAGTTCTTCAAAATTGATGTCAGGGGGAGAAGCCTCAAATTCTTCTTCATCCTCTTCATCTTCTGCATCATCAATTTCATAATGATCATACTCCAGATCATCGTAATCTTCATAAAGATCTTCCTCCATATATTCTCCTTATGCACCAAATGGTTAAACCGACCATCACAAGTCCGATATAATTAAAACTGTACGAATGACCGGTACGGGAAAACGGTAGAAGATCTGAAAAAGAAAGTGAATGGCCACCACAACTATTTATCCAGTCATAAAGCACTGAAGTTAAAAAAAGAATTAAAACCAGCTTTAGAAGCTTCATGAGTTAATCTTTCCGTGAGTGATTAAATTACCTGCAAGGACAACTTTAATTTTATTTTGATAGCTGTCTATTCGGTTGTCATTATTTATTAAATGTTCGAGTTGTTTTTTCATCTTACCGTTTTGAGCGGCTATTATAAATTGATCCGGTATAAGGCTTGATGAGAAATCTTTGATAATATTTGATATTTCTTTTTCAAGAGGGTAACTGGTAGCTATTTCAATGAAAATTGTTTCATCATTTTTCTGGTAAAGAATATCCACCGCTTTACCATTATCAAGTAGATATTCGATTTCAACGTGGTAACCATCTTTGATACCATTTATTTTAAAATGATGAGCAATGAATTGATGGAGATACCCACCTTTTGATTCCCATGTTGGTTTTGTAAGTCCAACTAATTTGTAAGCTTTATCTGTTGGCTCCCAAATAGATGAATGTGTTTTGCCAATCTGAAGTTTATGCGTTTTGATATATCCGTTTATTTTAAGATCTTTTTTTGTTTTGGATATTATTGAGCCGCTTGTAATTTTAAATAAATTTAAAATTTTCTGCTGAGATAAAAATGGTACTTTCTGATTTAACCATAGAGTTAAAATCTTTTTGGAGTCAGAAGCCGATTTAGATTCTTTTTGTTTAGGTTTAGGTTTTGGTTTCACCGGAGTTTTAGGCTCCGTTTGAGAATTATCAGTATTATTCATAGGTTTATTAGCAGGATGTAAGGGAGTATAATCATGATAAAATATCTTACTCCGTTTTTCAGA
>QNAD01000098.1 GCA_003641345.1 Candidatus Zixiibacteriota bacterium
GCGAGACCATCGGGTGAGATGATTGAAGGGGAAACCCCCGAAGAAATCGCTGATAAACTTTTTGAAAAATTACGCGAAAAGAAAATTGTCTAAATAAAAAAAGCCGCCTTAGGCGGCTTTTTTAATATTATGCTAATCCGAAAACTTAAAGATATCCCGGAAATAATTGCTGGAGATAAAACAAAACTCAAAGAACTTCTCCATCCAAACCGTGATTACCAATTTAGTTGCAAATACTCCATTGCTCATGCTATTGTTTCAATTGGAGAAAGCTCTATTAAGCATAAACTATCCTCAAGCGAGGTATATTATATCCTCAAAGGGAATGGAGAAATGCATATTGATAATAATTCTGTAATTATTGAAGCGGGAGACTGTTTTGAAATCTTGCCAAATTCTGTTCAATGGGTAAAAAATATTGGGCAAACAGACTTAGAATTTTTATGTATTGTCGATCCGGCTTGGTTAGAATCTGATGAGACTATTTTAGACTGAAATATTTTTTGAATCTAATTTTATTTAAATTTGACAAGTGGTAATATCTGTCGATATATTAATACTATGTCCAAGGATTGGGAAAAAAAGAAAACAGGGAAAACGGCAATATTTTTTCTTTTTGTAGTTAGCTGTATAATTTTATTTACAGCGAATATCAATGCCACTAATGACCCGTACAAATATAGTCTGTGTGATATTAGGGTAGCTTATATCTATGAAACCACAGAAAATATTGACTGGCCTATTCTATATTATTTGAATGAAAATTATGGCTGTCGGATAGATTTAATAAGCCTTAGGCCGGGAAATAAGTTTCAGCAAAGAGAAAGATCTCTTGAAGATAAAGAGATTTATCTCTTTAATCTGACTGTTGATGAAACTGATTCGTTATGGGCACAAAACAGTATTAACCGGTTTTTTGCTGATAGATATCCGGATATAGTCATTTTCGGGGACACAAAAGGAAGTCTCTATAATGAATTTGAAAAAGCCATAATTGAAACGCCTCAGTCTGTTTCAAGATTATTTAATATTCAAAAAGTATATAAGTATTTAATTAAAGAAAATCTAACTCCTGAAGATACTCCACTGATTCTTAATGGAAGAGAATTATACGATAGGTATAAAGAAAGAATTGAATATGAAATCCCAAAATTGATTCCTCATTATTCTTTTACTGGATATAAAACTGAAAATTTAATCAGGTATAAATTAATAAAATCAAAAACGGAAAAAGATGAACCGGAAGTTGATTTTGTTTCCGGAATTGAATTAATCCGCCTTTTAAGTGTGATTAACCGTTCTTTTACGTCTGGACCTAAAAGAGCAATGCTTTATGGCAAGGCTGTAAATTTTTTGGTTTTCTTTAATCAATCCAGAAACAGTTATTCGCCGGATGATGTAAATTTTTTAATTGATGGTTACCGTTCGCTGACAGAAATTGTCAGAAATCCATCGTTAAAACTCGAAGAATCAAAATTCGAAGATTTTTTTCCGTATTTGAAAGAGCTTTATGACCGAGTTGAAAAATCATCTTTAGGAGTTATTGGAATAAATTGGAATGGTAAAATATTTTTGCGTGATTCACCTCATGGACCTGTGGCAAAAATTAGAATTTCACTTTCCGTTGACAGTCCTCTTGGGGTAACTTTTGAAAATTTTACTTTTCACCCGTACTGGGATTCAAATTTAGTTAACTTGAGTGATTCAAGGATTGAGATAAACCCTCATCAAACTTTTGAACGCGAATATTTGGTGGATATTGATAAAGCTTATTTGGAAGCTACCAGTCCGGAGTCACTGTTATTTTCAGCTGAGATTACTTCGAGAAAAAACAGGATGACTTTTTACAATAGTTTTCCGGTTTATGAGAAGCCGGATATAAAAGTAAAATTTATTCCGGATTTTAAGTTTATTCCTCCATTTAAAGATCTTGATATTGACAGAGTAGTGTCATCAATGAATACTCAGATTGAAATAATTAAACCAAAAAATTATTCAGACTCGGTTAAATTACAACTGGAAACTCCGCGCGGCATGTTTGCCGGTTCTTATAGAAATTATATTTATTTGGAAAAAGGTGCTTCAAGTAGCACGATTAGAATACCGTTTACAATTTCTAATCTATTTGAAATGGGTATCCAGCATCAATATATCAAGCTATATATAGACAACAAGCTAATTGCCTCTGACACTGGTCTGATTAGAGTAGCCTCCAGCCATATTTCGGATAAAGTACAGATAGGCTTTCTTGCCGACACGAGTGGTTTATTTGAAGATATTATAAGAATGACCGATGCTAATTTTCAACCGCTCACAAACCATACGATAGAGAAATATGACTTGAGTATATTCGATGTTATTGTGATTGGTTCCGGTTCATTCAGAATATATAATGGTATTACAAAAATAAAACACAAATTTGAAAATTATATTCGTCAGGGTGGATCAGTGGTTCTTTTCGGACAGCCCGATGATTGGTCGGAATCTGTTTTACCAGTCGGGTTTGTTCCTATGGAAGAGTATCTGAATAAATCTCAAATAATCAATAGTATTATGGAAGCAAGGATATTATCAAAACCATTTCAGGTATCCGATAAAAACCTGTTTTCATCATTTTATAATAAGAAAAGAGTAATTTCTGCAGTTATCACACCGGCTGAAATTGTCTATAGAACACCAAATGGCGGAGCATTATTATCTGTCACAAGAATCGGGGAAGGCCAGATTATATATTGCGGTTTACCATTGCTGGAAATGGTTAGCCGTCTTGATATTGATGCTATACACTTACTAACAAATATTTTGAATTATTAAATTCTGTCTTTTGTTTAAAAAATCATATAAATTGTAATAAGATTTGTTATTAAAAAACTGGAATCAGGGAATGAATAATATTATGAAAAATAACTTAAGCAAAAAAGAGATTGATTCTTATATGAAATTTGCCTCTAAAATAGCTTTAGGAGCTGGAGGAATATTAAAGGATGGTTTTAACCGCCCTAAAAAAATAAGTTACAAAGGGCGAATAGATCCGGTAACCGAGTTTGATTTGAAGTCAGAAAAATATATTATTGATAATATCAAAAGAAAATTTCCTGCCCATGATATATTATCTGAAGAAGGTTTAAATAAAAAATCTCAAGCGAATTTCAGATGGGTAATTGATCCTCTTGATGGAACTGTTAATTTTTCGCATGGTTTCCCAGTTTACTCGGTTTCAATTGCTTTGGAGTATAAGAATAATTCTATAGCCGCTGTTGTTTATGACCCTGAACGGAATGAACTATTTTCTGCTGGTTTGAATTTGGGTGCATATATGAACAATAAAAAAATAAAAGTATCACAAGAGAAAAAACTTAACAGAGCATTACTTGCCACCGGTTTTTCTTATGATGTGAAAACGGCAA
Source organism: Candidatus Zixiibacteriota bacterium (assembly GCA_003641345.1). The sequence continues at coordinate 3,408 of QNAD01000098.1, forward strand.
GAAAAAATAATCTGGGACATTTTGCCAAAATGGTTAAATCTGCCCAGGCAGTCAGAAGAGCTGGTTCGGCGGCGTTGGATTTAAGCTGGTTAGCTTGCGGGAGAATAGATGGTTTTTGGGAATTTTACCTCCATCCTTGGGATACTGCTGCGGCATATTTAATAGTTAACGAAGCCGGAGGAAAAGTTACACGAATTGATGGCAAAAGATATTCAATATTTGATAATCAGATTTTAGCAAGTAACAGACATTTACATTCTAAAATTGCAGAGTCATTGTAAGCTGTTCATGTTAAATGGATTAACTTGAAGTTATAAACTTGTGTGAAGAATATATTATTAGTATAATAATTATATTAAAATCTAATCTAATTTAAACGATAATAGTATTATATGAGTAAAAAAGTTCTTATTAAATCAATTTCGGGAATTAGGGGTATTGTTGGAAATGGTCTTGATCCTGAAATAATCGTTAAATATGCCGCCGCTTTTGGGACATTTTTAAAAAAGGGAAAAGTTGTTATAGGGCAGGACAGCAGACCTTCAGGCGAAATGGTTAAAAATGCTGTGAAGTCAGGTCTTGTTTCGACGGGGATTGATGTTGTCGATATTGGGATTGTTCCAACTCCGACAGTTGAGGTTGCAGTTAAAGATTTAAAAGCAGTAGGCGGTATTTGTATCACAGCCTCGCATAATTCTACACAATGGAATGCTTTAAAGTTTTTTAATAAAACAGGCGAATTCATTACTCCGGCTGAATACAAAAAACTAAATTCTATTTTTGAATCTGAAAATTTTTTATATGTTCCTGTTACTGAATTAGGGCAAATATCTTATCAGGATAACTGGATTGATATTCATATAAAAAAAGTATTCAAATTAAGAACTATCTCTGTTCCAAAAATCGGAAGAAAAAAATTCAAAATTGTTGTCGATGCTATCAACGGTGCCGGCTCTATAGCTTTACCTTTATTGCTTGAGAGAATGGGTGCCAAAGTTATTAAACTTAATTGTAACAATGATGGCAATTTTGTTCATGAACCGGAACCGGTCGCAAAAAATTTGACTCAACTTTCAAAAGCGGTAAAAAAACATAAAGCTGATATTGGCATGGCTTGTGACCCAGATGCTGACAGGTTGGCTCTGGTTGATGAAAATGGAATGCCTATTGGTGAAGAATTAACTCTTACTATAGCCGTCAAACATGTTTTAAAAAAATCTCGTAAAAATGTTGTAATTAATTTATCTACATCAAAAACAACTGCTGACATAGCCAAGCAGTCCAATAGAAAAATATATTATTCAAAAGTTGGCGAGTCCAATGTTGTTCAGATGATGAGAGCTAAAAAAGCCGGTATTGGCGGCGAAGGAAACGGCGGCGTGATTTATCCAGAATGTCATGCCGGGCGCGATGCTTTGGTGGGAGCGGCTTTGGTTTTAAGCTGTTTGGCAGAGGAAAAACTAACGCTATCATCTTTGGTTGAAACTTTTCCGAAGTATTTTAATATAAAAACAAAAGCCCCTCTTAAGGCAAATTTTAAAACTAAGTTGAAAAATTTTGAAAAAGAGGCATTTAAATTATTAGGGAAAGTAAAAATTGATAGACGCGATGGTTTGCGCTTTGATTTCAAAGAAGGATGGCTCCAGATTAGATCTTCGAATACTGAACCGATTTTTCGTCTTATAGTGGAAACATCGGATAAAAAATTAACAGATTCTCTTTTAAATAAAGTGAAAAAATATTTTAGATAATGATTGGAATATAATATGTGTGGGATTGTCGGATATATAGGTTCTAATAATGCTCTTCCGGTTTTAATGAATGGCTTAAAGCGTTTGGAATATAGAGGATATGATTCAGCTGGGATTGCATTATTAAGTGAAAATAATTTAATGGTAGCAAAATCTGCAGGGAAGATTATTAAACTCGAAGAAGCTATATCGGACATAGATATAAACCACTGCCACCATGGCATCGCTCATACTCGCTGGGCTACTCATGGAGAACCAACCCAATTAAATGCCCATCCTCACACTGATAATTCCGAAGAATTTGCTCTGGTACATAATGGTATTATTGAAAATTATCGTGCCTTAAGTGAATTTTTAAAAGAACATGAATTCCAAATTAAAACCGACACCGATACAGAAATCTTAGTGCATCTTATCAAATATAATTATTCCGGTAACTTGACCGAAGCGATTAGGCTGGCGTTAACTCAAGTTGATGGTACCTATGGTATTGCCGTAATTTCATCGCTTCATCCGGATGAGATTGTTGTTGCACGCATGGGGTCTCCGTTGGTTATCGGTCAGGGTGAAAATGAAAACTTTGTCGCATCTGATGTTTCAGCAATGCTTGAACATACTAATCGTGTTGTTTACCTTGAAGATGGCGAAATTGCTACTATAACAGCTACGGACTTTAAAATAACAACTATTCAGAACGTAAAAATAACTCCGAAAATTCAGGAAGTGACCTGGGAACTGGACCAGATTGAAAAAGCTGGATATGATCATTTTATGCTCAAAGAAATCTACGAGCAAACCACAACTCTTCGCAATGCTGTCCGAGGCCGGCTCAACTGGGATGAAGGAATTAGCCGTTTGAATGGTCTCAATATGCAGTACGATGAGTTGCGGAATATCAACCAGATTATTTTTACTGCATGTGGAACATCGTGGCATGCCGCTTTAATTGGTGAGTATCTTATTGAAGAAATGGCGCGAGTACAGGTCGAAGTCGAGTATGCATCAGAATTTAGATACCGCTCTCCGATTGTTGATGATAAAACTATTTTATTTGCAATAAGTCAATCTGGTGAAACAGCCGATACTTTAGCCGCAATGAAAGAAGCTAAAAAGCGTGGAGCGACAACATTGACTTTAGTTAATACAGTTGGTTCAACAATTGCTCGCGAGTCTGATGGTGGCGTTTATATTCACGCCGGTCCTGAAATAGGTGTGGCATCAACTAAAGCGTTTACATCGCAGGTCATGGTTCTCTCGCTTATCTCAATTTTACTTGGGCGGATGCGTCATACATCAGTCTCACAAGGAAGAGAACTTATAGAAGCTATTAAGGATATCCCTGATAAAGTTGAATCCATTCTGAAAGCTGATGAACATATCAAAGATATTGCCGGACATTATTATAAATCAAATAATTTCCTTTATCTCGGACGGGGGATAAATTTCCCAGTGGCACTGGAAGGGGCTTTGAAGCTCAAAGAGATTTCATATATTCATGCCGAAGGTTATCCGGCAGCAGAAATGAAACATGGACCAATTGCATTGATTGATGAAAATATGCCAGTTGTGGTTATCGCTCTTAAAGATCCGGTTTATGATAAAGTGATGTCAAATATTGCCGAGATACGCGCACGCAATGGACGGGTAATTGCTATTGCTACCGAAGGTGATACTGAGATAGCCAAAAGAGTCAACCATGTGATTTATATTCCGCAGACACAAAGGCTATTATCACCATTGTTGTCAATTATACCGCTTCAATTGTTAGCGTATCATATTGCTGTTATGCGTAATTGCAATGTTGACCAACCGCGTAATCTTGCCAAATCCGTCACGGTGGAATAACGTAGTAATCAAGTAAGCCATGAGGCGTGTCCTTCTGATATCTTTGTTCTATTAAAGGTTACAATTGCTATAAATATGATATCGCCCTGTTTAAAAAATCTGCGTAAATTTGACATACGATAAAATAATGAAGAAATTGTCAGGGTCCATGGTTTCTGGCAAACCATAGGAGTTTCTACCTACAAGAAGTGCAAGCAGTAAGGCACAATAAGTATCTTGAATTCTTTTTCAATAAATTAAAACTTTCTTACAAATAAATATTGGAATATCTTTTTTAAAATCTAAAAAATAA
>QNAD01000099.1 GCA_003641345.1 Candidatus Zixiibacteriota bacterium
AATCATAAAAAATACAGACATAGAATAATAAATAACCGGCTTTAATTCCCTATATTGAAACCATAATAGAAAAGGAACAGGGATAACCGCCAGTGCAATCTGAAATCTTACCATCCAAGCTAAGCCGGTTAATAAACCGGCTATGACTAACCAATTGTTTATCTTGGTAAATTGATATTTATATATTGCATAAATAGCAACAATCCAAAAATGCCCGCCAACTACTTCAATAAGATTCCTGACTGATAAAAATGGCACACCAAAATGCAACGCTCCTACTAATCCGGCAATTAAAGCAAATCTGACAGATTTTGTGATATCTAACGTTAGTCGGTAATAAATATATACAGGGATTAAAGATAAAATGGCGTGTATTGCTCGTATAAAATACATCATATTATCAAGTGAAACAACTCCGAAAAATCTAAGAATTTTCATCTGTCCTAAAAGAAAAAGATTATATAATGGAAACCTATTCAGTTCTGAAGGTGGATTTTTTGCCCAAGCTAATAACCCATCGCTATTGAAAACACCATAACGCAACCAGTCATAAGCTATCGCAATTGTTTCAAAGTGATCATCGGAAGCCATATACCCTTTAGAATAAATAACTGCCAACAATCTTACCAGAAGTGCGGATATCATTATCGTAGCTAATGGATATTTATCAAAAATATATGTTCTGTTTTTCATTTAGCCAAATATCAACCGATAAAGTATAACGGGCAAGAATTAATTTAAGTTAAAATTTGTTTTCTTAAGAAAAATCTGTTATTTCAGATTAAATTGAGAACTATATGTATAAAATATTTATAACCATAATTCTTCTTGTTAGCAGTGTTACTGCTGTAAGTATTGATTCTTTGTTAGTTAAATCTATCGGAGGAGTTAAAGGATATGAAGCCTTAAAAAATCTGGAAATTATAACCACCGAAGGTACAGTAATATTAAACGGCATATCAGGCAAATTCAAGCAGATAATAAAAATGCCTGATAAACTTTATATTGAAATTAATATGGAAGATTTCAGTCTTATTCAAGGCTATGATGGAATTACTGCATGGGGCAAAGATTTAAACGGATCTTACACTGAAATCACCGGTTATGAAAAAAATAATATGCTAAGCACACTGTATTTTGATTCTTTTTCAAATCTTAGTATTGGTTCTGTCCCCGGGGCATATAATTATATTGGATTAGTTAATTATAATAATGATGAATTCCATCAAATTGATTTTTACCCGCTCAATCTTGATACCGTTTCAATATATTTTGATAATAATACCGGACTGAGAGCTATATCAATGAGCAAATTGGATAATTTAAATACAATTACAACTTTTAGCGATTATCGAACAATCAACGATATCTTATTCCCATTTTATTTACATGCAACTGTCGAAAGTGCTAATCTCAATACGGATTTTAGTGTGAAGACAATTCAAATTAATCAAAAAATATCTGATTCGATATTTAATATGCCTTCTCAAAAACCATCAAATTTCTTCTTTCCGCCAGAATCTTCTAAAGTTTCAGTAAATATAGATTACAAATTAGGACATTTACGAATACCGGTAATATTAAACGGCAAAAGAAAACTCTGGATGATTCTTGACTCGGGAGCATCAAGCACAATTTATCACAAACCTGCAATTGAGGATTTAGAGCTTAAAGTTGTTGGAACAATTCCGGCTAAAGGAATCGGCGGATATGATGATGCTGAACTGGTTAGGGTTGATTCTCTCAAAGTTGGAGAGATTGTTCTAAAAAATAAATTAAATGGCAGTCTTAATATGAGTGGGCTTAATAAATCTACTCCGAATAATGACAGATTTGGTGGGATTTTAGGATATGATTTTTTATCGGAATTTCCAACTTTGATAGATTATAAAAATTCAATTATTACATTTTACAATCCGGATAGCTTCGAGCCTTTGCCAAATGGAATTGAGATTCCTTTTTCTTTAACTATGCAGGTTCCTACCGTAGTCGCATCAATTAATGGAATCAGCGGACAATTCATTGTAGATTTGGGTAATGCTTTTGGGCTTATTATACATAAACCATTCTATAACCAAAATAAGTTGGAAAATATCTTTGAAAATATTAAAGAAACCGATAGTAAACTTAAAGGTATTGGAAAAGCAACATTAAGAAAATCTGCAAATGCAACAGATTTTAGAATGGGAAAGATAAAAATAGACACTCTAAAAGTTTTAATACCAGAGTCATCTGGTGGGATTAGCGGCTCTTTTGAAATCGCAGGAAATATTGGTAATTTACTTTTGGAAAATTATAAAATTCTTTTTGATTATAAAAACCTAAGGTTGATTTTATATCAGTCAGATTAGAAATATTTTCAATCTTAAAACCAATTTGTTGACATTAAAATTGAATTACTATATTGTCAATCTATAATATATTTTGAAAAATTTGAGGTAAGATTTGAAAATTAAATTTTTATTTTTTCTTATTATTTTAGCTTTGTTGAATAGTTCTGCGTTTGGCATTGAAAAAGTAAAATCAGACTTTAACACAAAAAATCAGCTTGGCATCAGATTGGGAGCTTGGAGTAATGACGGTGGAACTCCTCTCGAAGTAATCCTAAGCGACCAAACAACAATCAAAACAAAAATCAATAGTGGAAATTTTTATTTCGAAGGCTACTACGGCCATCGCTTCAGCCCTATGTTAGTGGGTGAAATTGCTCTCGGCATTGTTAACAGGGGAACTGTTATTATCAATGATAATATTACTTTGCAGGACGATATTGGAAACCTGATGGTTTATCCCTTTTTAGCCCAGCTAAAACTTTATCCGCTATCAAAATCTAAAGCGACCCTGAAACCATACCTGGTAGCTGGCGGTGGCATGTATTATGCAAGGCAAAGTGTGCAATTTTCAACATCTTACTATGAACCATTTAGAAATGAGAAATCGGAAATAGATTTTAACTATGTTGTGGGTGGCGGATTTGATTATGCTTTTAATGAAAATATCGTTTTTGAAGTAAACACTAAATATTTTCCAATAAATTTCTCTAATTCATTGCTAAGAATTTCTGACTATTCTGCCGTTACTATAACTATAGGAATTAAGTATATTTTCGAGAAACATAAAGAATAAGAAATAATTACCAAGGAGGTTTTTATGAAAGTTGGAATTAATGGATTTGGAAGAATCGGTCGTCTGGTTTTAAAAGCAGCTCGGAACACCGATATTGAATTTGTAGGAATCAATGATATCACTGATGCTAAAACTTTGGCTCACTTGTTGAAATATGATTCTGTCCACGGCAAATTCCCCGGTGAAGTTTCAGCCAACGGTAATACCATCACGGTCGATGGTAAAAAAATACCGATTACAGCGGAATTTGACCCTGCCAAACTTCCATGGAAAGAATTGGGTGTTGATGTTGTTTTAGAATGTACCGGTAAATTCACTCAAAAAGATGATGCAATGAAACATATTCAAGCCGGAGCAAAAAAAGTTTTGATTTCTGCTCCCGCTAAAGGACATGACGGTACTTTTATCCCCGGTATAAATACTGACCAATATGATAAAAACAAACATGATGTTATTTCTATCGGTTCCTGCACCACTAATTGTCTTGCTCCAATATCAAAAGTCTTGTTAGACAACTTTGGAATTGTTCAAGGCTTTATGACTACAATTCATTCCTATACCGGTGACCAGAGAATTCTCGATGCACCACATAAAGACCTTCGTAGGTCACGTTCCGCTGCATTATCAATGATTCCTACTACAACCGGTGCCGCCAAAGCTATTGCTGAGGTCATTCCGGAACTAACAGGAAAAATGGACGGTTGTGCTATAAGAGTTCCTACTCCAGACGGTTCGATGGTTGATTTAGCGGTAATACTTGAAAAAGAAGCAACTGCCAAAGAAATCAATGCGGCTATGAAAGAAGCGGCAACTAACTCACCTTTATCAGTTACTTTAGAATATTGTGAGGACCCGATCGTGTCCGTTGATATTATTGGTAATCCAAACGGTTCAATTTTTGATGCGGCTATGACATTATCCGCCGGAAAATTCGTAAAAGTCTTTAGCTGGTATGATAATGAAAGTGGTTTCTCCCACCGGATGGTGGATATGATGCAAATGATGCTATAATTGGGAGAAAATTATGAATAAAGTATCTATTAATAATATAAATTTTAAGAGCCGAAAAGTTTTGATTCGGGTAGATTTTAATGTCCCTCTTGATAAAAAATTGAACATTACCGATGACAGACGTATTAGAGCGGCTTTACCTACTCTTAAGAAAATCATTGAAGATGGCGGAAAAGTCATTGCCTGCTCTCATCTTGGTCGTCCTAAAGGTGAGCATAAACCTGAGATGTCTTTAAAGCCGGTAGCTGTTCGCTTATCAGAATTGCTGGGACAAAAAGTTATTTTCGCAGATGATTGTATCGGTCCTGAAGCAACCAATCTGGCAGATAAACTAACCGATGGAGATTGTCTCCTTTTGGAAAATCTTCGTTTTCATAAAGAAGAAACAGAAAACAATCTTGAGTTTGCGGAAAAATTAGCTTCAATGGCTGATATTTTTGTCAACGATGCTTTTGGAACAGCACATCGTGCTCATGCCTCGACCGAAGGTGTTACAAGATTTTTTAATCAATCTGTTGCCGGTTATCTTATGGAAAAAGAACTTCGTTATCTTGGTTCAGCACTATCCAATCCAGAACGCCCCTTTGCGGCAATTTTAGGTGGTGCAAAAATTTCAGGTAAAATAGACGTGATTAACAATTTGATGAATCAGGTTGATTTGCTGATTATCGGTGGCGGCATGATGTTCACATTTGCTAAAGCTGTTGGTTATAATATTGGTGATTCTTTGTTAGAAGAAGAAAAAGTGTCTCTGGCAAAAGAACTAATTGAAAAATGCAAAAATGCCAAAGCCAAACTTGTTTTCCCGTGCGATGTTTTGATTTCTGACGAGATTTCAGAGACAGCTAAAACTGAAGTTGTCGATGTGGATAAAATCCCTGATGGCAAAAAAGGTCTTGATATTGGTCCGGCTACTATTGAGTTATTCAAAAATGAACTTGCCTCGGCTAAAACAATTATCTGGAATGGTCCAATGGGAGTATTTGAATACTCTCCTTTTGCCAAAGGAACTCTTGCCATAGCTGAACTGCTTGCTGATTTAACTGCCAAAGGTGCTACTACTGTTGTTGGTGGCGGTGATTCAGCGGCGGCAGTTTCAAAAGTCGGACTGGATAATAAACTTTCCCATATTTCCACAGGCGGCGGTGCTTCTCTTGAGTTTCTCGAAGGGAAATTATTGCCAGGAGTTGAAGCATTAACTCCAATAACAGAAACACAAAAGGTATAATTATGCGCCAACAGATTATTGCCGGAAACTGGAAATTGTTTGGTACTATTGCCGAAACAGATAACCTTCTAAAAGGTCTTTTAGATGGCAATAGTAATAACCCAAAATGTAAAGTTATTGTCTGCCCTCCTTATACTTCGCTACAATACGCTTCTAACTTGTTGCGAGATAGCCATATTGCTGTGGGCGGGCAGGACATGTCGGTCCATCAGAATGGAGCTTTTACAGGTGAAGTCTCTGCAGAGATGCTCTTGACAGTTGGAGCTTCCTACATTATATTAGGCCACTCTGAGAGAAGGCAGTACCATGGTGAAACTGACCAGGGGGTAAATGCCAAGGCTTTAAAAGCTTTTGAAGCCGGCTTGACTCCCATTATTTGTGTCGGGGAAACTCTTGAACATAGAGAAAGTGGTAAGACCGAAGAGATTATTGCTTCTCAGATTGATGGATGTCTCTCGGGTTTTTCTGCCGATTTAATTAAAAAATCGGTTCTTGCTTATGAGCCGGTCTGGGCAATCGGAACCGGCAAAACAGCAACACCGGAGATGGCTTGTGAAGTTCACAAATTTATCCGTGAACGAGTTGCAAAGATTGATAATGATGCGGCTTTGATGATGCCGATTTTATATGGAGGCTCGGTCAAACCGAATAATGCTGAAAGCTTATTAAGCGAAACAGATATTGACGGAGCTCTTGTTGGAGGTGCGGCGCTTAAGGCTGATGATTTTATTGCGATAATAAATGCTGTTAAATAAATAAGGAGAAGATTCTTGTTCACTATTTGGATTGTATTTCATGTAATTATTTGTATTGCTTTGGTTGTGGTTGTATTACTTCAATCAAGTAAAGGCGAAGGTTTAGCAGGTTCTGCTTTCGGCGGTGGTGGAGGCGGAGGCATGTCTGGTGCTGTTTTTGGCGGACGCGGTGCAGCTTCTTTTCTCTCAAAACTAACAACTATTTTTGCGGTTGTTTTCATGCTGAACTGCGGTGGACTGGCATTTTTATCTGCTTCTGACAGAGTTACGTTTGATAGCCCGAGCTCTACTACTCCAACTGAATCAGTTGTTACTCGTGAAGCCACAAAAGAACGAGAGCAAGCCCTAAAACTTCAGCAGGAACAGCAACAACAACAGTCTGATTCTGCACTGGAAAGTATTCAGATACTTCCTAACGAAGCTGCCGATAAACAAACTGAAACACCAACTCAAACAGAAAATACCGGCGGTAATTAAAATTACTGTTGGAGTTTAAGATTCTGTTTGATGAAATAATGCGGAAGTGGTGGAACTGGTAGACACGCCATCTTGAGGGGGTGGTGGGGAAACTCGTGCGGGTTCGAGTCCCGCCTTCCGCATAAATAATAAATTTCAATCCTCAAGCTTCCACAGCTTGAGGATTTTTTTATGTTATATACTTATATTAATTGTCTGCCTAATATATACACCAAATGGAAAACGACAGAGATTAAGAGCTGTAGTAGGATTCATTCAATAATTTACGTTCTGTATTAGAGCTTGTGCTACTGCTTAATTTTCTTTAGTTTCTGTCTTTAAAAATAATTTAAACTAAAAAAGGAAATCAAAATGAGAAAATTTTTAACTCTTACAGTTTTAGCATTGATTGTTTTATTTATATCATGTGGCCAAAAAGTATCTCAAGAAAACTATACGGCGGAAGTTTTCACACAGAAATATGAAGCTTCAAAAAATGAAAATGAGATATCAACTTTATGTCAGGATTTCATGGAAAATGCTGAAGATATTAATATACTAAGAGAAGTACAAAGCCTATGGATTGATATTGACGAAGAAAAGGCAAATGCTTTCTCAAAAAGATTAGCCGATTCAAACCCAAATTCCGCAGTTTATCAATATCTATACGGCCGTTCAATAAAATCTCCAGTTGAACAAATTGA
>QNAD01000100.1 GCA_003641345.1 Candidatus Zixiibacteriota bacterium
TGATTTTATTTTGAGGTTTGCAGTTAGTGGTGATATGAAATTTGAAAATTATAAAACATCCGCCCAATTTTGGTCGGGTGCTATTTCATTAGACACACATTACGGGTGGGAGCTATCATTTAAAGAGATGCTATTTGGACGTGCCGGATTTGACCGGGGTAATTTTACAACCGGTGGTGGAGTTGATATAAAAAATATCGCAGTTGATTTTGCCTATTTAAATAATAGTGACCTTGATGAAACATTCCGCATCTCAGCCAGCTACCGCTGGTAATATATTTTCAAATTATTAAATGAGTACGTCAAATTTTTCTAAAACGATAAGGTTAAAAATCTAATCCGATGTTGATATAATATCTCTCAATATCCTTGTCAGCGATACCGTAGGCAAATTCAAACGGTCCGATAGGAGAATCAAGAGCCAGCATAAATCCTACGCCACTGCGTAAATTTCTTGTTTTGATTTCATCGGTATGAGTGTAAACATCTCCTAAATCATGTCGAAACGAGAAATAAACATTATAAGGCAGTTTTAATCTTAGTTCATTACTGAACATCAAATATTTATCACCCGATAATTGAAAAGTTCTGAACCCATAAAAAGAATGAATGCCGCCTAAATAAAATTGTTCTGAGCCTGGAAGTCCTGATGATAAACCTACTAAAAGTTTTGGGTGATAATTTAGATAGTTACCAACTGGTAGAAATATTTCCATCAATAAATTAAAGCGAGAATATTCTTTATCCCCTCCCAAAAACTTTCCTGCAGTTTGAAACTCAGCATAATTTCTTGTGCCTTTATGAGTAAATGGCACCCTGTCCAGATTGTCCACAGATGACGCTATGGAAAAAGTTCGCAAATCGAATTTTGATGATTGTTCCGGCGAAGGAACACGATATTTGTTTTTTTCAAAATTTAAAGTTCCGGTTACCGTTCCAAAGCGTTCAATTTGCTGTCCAAGTGATATTGCAAAACCTGTTTTACTTTCTTTGCTAATATATAATTCTTCTCCGCTTTTATCATAAATCTGACGATCAAGACTATTATATGATAATTTTATTTCTGCCGTAAGGTAAGTTGACCAGAGACGGTTGGCACGAAAAACACCATATATATTCTGTCGGTCAATAGCAAAACGATTATGTATTAGATATTCCAGTCCCATACCTAATACGTTATCGTCAAGAAATTCTATAAACTCCTCGGATTTGTATTCATCATCCCAATGCCATCCCAGCCGAATTTGTTGATATTTTTTTTCAACTACGCCTATTTTTACAATTGAACCATTCGGGCTTCTATTTAAACTTAAAGAAACCTGATTAAATAAATCTGTTCCATAAATATTAGCCATCCCTTGAGAGGCTTTTTTAGTAGAATAAGGTTCTCCTTTTTCTAACGGAAAATAGGATCTTATAAACCAGTCATGGGAGCGTTCATTATTTTCTACATCTATTCCGACTATAATTGCTTCGTCAATAATGATTATTATCTTTTTATTAATTACATCTATTTTAGTTTCTTTAACGCTAGCTAAATCATAGCCTTCACTTTTATAAAAATCATTTATCATTTTATAACCTTGATTTAACGCCCGAGGAATCAAATTTGTTTGTGTAAAATGAAATTGTTCCATCAATTGTGAATCAGAATATATGAAATTGCCTTGTAATTCAAAATCATATTCGGTTAAGCTTATTTTTGGGATAAATGAAAATATTAAATTATAGCCAGCGTTTGTTATTTCTGCTTGAGTTACTGGTTCTAACTCAGCGGAAAATTCAAATAGATCATTTTCTTTATAATATTTTTTTAAAAACCCAATAAGATGATTTCTTGTTATTTCTCTGTTGCTGAAATATTTTTGAATAAATGTTCTGGTCGAATCAGAAAAATTATTACATCGGACTGATTTTATAAAATACGATTTATTAAGAGTACGGGATTTAATAATATTTTTTATAGAATCAGCACTTTGTAACCCTATAGCATACCCGATAGAGATAATAGAATCTTTATTATCAAAATCAGATGATTCAAACTTTTCAATAGGTGGAGTTATAATATAATCTGCTTGGGATAATTGTGCTTTAAGTCTGTCAGCACTCATAATTGTTGTTACCTGATTGGCAATATCAATCGGATTACGAAGTTCATCGCCGGTCAACAAATTACTTGTTGTATTTATCGCAACCACAAAATTAACCGTATCAGAGATTGACCGTACAAGTTCCACCGGAATAGGTGTCAACATTCCTCCATCCATTAGAAGATATCCATCCTTTTCTACCGGTGAAAACGCCAAAGGAAACGCCATTGTTGCACGCATCGCATCAGCCAAAGAACCATTATCTAAAATAATTTCCTTGCCGCTGATAATATCTGTGGCACTGGTTCTAAATGGTATGGGCAATTTATCAAAATTTGCCCCTGATTTATAATTGGCTTTAGTTGTTAAAGATGTTAAAAGTGAAGTTATTTTTTGACCTTTGGTCAGTTCTTTTGGTATGATCGGTTTCCAATTATCGAACCTTATTGAAAAAAGATGCCGTCCTTGTTCTTCACGTTGAGTCAAAAACATTGTCTTTCGTTCAGGACTGTTGGAGAAAAGAGAGTCAAATGCAAGCTGGCTAATTATTTCTTCTAATTCAGCAGGAGTATATCCCGAGGCATATAAACCTCCGATAATGCCACCCATCGAAACTCCGGCAATAGAAGCGACATTAATATTTTTTTCTTCAAATGCCTTTAAAATTCCAATAGTAGATAATCCTCTTGCACCACCTCCGGAGATTGCCAAAGCGATTGAATAATTATCGTACTTTTCATCTGGATTTATCCCGTTAAATCCACCGATGGCAATTCTTTCTTTAGCAAAAGAATTGGAAGATAGAATCAATAAAACCAAAAATATATGAAATCGACTAATTTTCACTTGCTATCCGACCGTCTATATAAGTTCATTACTTGTAAAGGTAAAATATACAATGGCAACAAACAAGGAACTAAAATTTATAAAATCCCTTCAGAATAAAAAGGGTCGTAAAGAAAGCGGTAAATTTATCGCAGAAGGTGTCAGGCTCTTAGAAGAAGCGGTAAAAAGTAAATTTTATCCTGAAAATCTATATTATTGTGATTCTGTTTTAACTGAACGTGCAAGGTCAGTTCTGAAAAGTTTTAAAAAACAGCATGCATTAATTGATAAAATCAGTAAATCACAGTTAGATATGATTACTCAAACAGAAGAACCACAGGGAATTGTGGCTGTTTTTAAGACGCCTAAGAAAAAACTTTTTGAACTTTATTGGCCCAAACATCGTAAATTATTATTGTGTGATAATATTTCTGACCCCGGTAATTTGGGTACATTGATTAGGTCAGCAGCGGCGTTTGGATTTGATTTGGTTATTCTAACAGGTAATTGCGCTGAACCATACTCTCCAAAAGTTGTCAGATCATCAGCCGGAGGAATTTTTGTTCCAGTAATTGCCGAAGGGAATATAGATGAGGTATTAGGTTTTGTTGCTTCCGAAAAAATGTTATTGATAGCAACAGATTTAAAAGGAAAAACAGATAGTTTGCCATCCAATATTCGAAAAAGAAAAATTGTATTGGCAATAGGTTCTGAGAGTGAAGGTTTATCTGTTGAAATTTTAAGAAAAGCACCTGTAAAATTAAGAATAGAACATAGCCGTAAAATTGATTCATTAAATGCGGCAATTGCTGGTTCAATTTTAATGAGTAAGCTATATAAATAAGTTTGGAGAATAATAGTGATAAAAAAATTACATATCTTTTTTACTGTTTTTCTTTTGTCAATAGCTTCTGTTATTTCTGCTCAGGAAATTTTTGAAGAAGAAAAAGGATTATTTGCTACATCAGAAATCGAAATAAGTAAACCAATTGAAAATAAAAACAGCTTATTAATAAAGTCTAATCCTGAAATAACAGGTAAAATTAATATTGTTGCGTCGCTAACAGATAAAGTAACTGTAAAATTCATTGAAAAAGTAAAAACAGAATCCCGTTCTCGTGCATATGATTACATTGATTTGGTAACAGTCAATTTGAAGAAATCTTATGAAGGGATTTTACTGGTTTTAAGAGCACCCAATCCGGCTCCGTGGAATCTTGAAACAGAATCGGTAATAATAAATCTGACGATTACAGTTCCGGATAGTTGTGCGGTGGATATTGAGGCTTTTTATTTTGACGTTGATGCATCAGGACCTTTTTCAAAAATGATAATTCCCAAATCACTTGGGCGGTTAAATGTTTACGATGTTAACGGCATGGTGGATTTATCTACATCTAATCGAAAATTAACTTTGGAAAAAATTGTTGGAGAAATTTCAGCAAGTACCAGAAATTCAAAGTTGGAAGCTATAGATATTGTCTGTGAAAAAAATCAGGCAACTTTTAAAAATGATGGCGGAGAGATAACTATTGAAAATTTTACAGGACAACTTAATATAAAAAATAGTTATGCTCGTACTGATATTGAAAATTTTAATGGAAAAAATGGAAAGAGTTTTATCCGTAGTTTCTCCGGACCGGTACTGATAGATATCAATGAAATGACGGGCGGTCAGCTGATTATTTTAAACAGATACGATGATATAGAACTTATGGTCCCAAGCCATATTGAGGCGGATTTTTCATTGGCGGTCGAAGAAAACGGCAAGATTGAATCCTCAAATTTAATCATAAGTCCTAATTTAATTGAGACTAATCGGCTTAATTTTGTTACTGGGCAGGGAAATGTTAAAATTACCGGATCAATTAGAGGTGATGGAAATATATTATTGATTGGCAAAAACGAGGATTATTAAAAAGTCAAGGATGACAAACAAATGAAAAAAATTCTTTTTGTTCTTTTATTATTATTGGTTTCAAATACATACTCCGGCGAAAGAATTACAATTCCATCAGGTCTGTTTTATTATCAGCCGGCGGCATCGGTCTTTGGACCAGAAGCGGTATGGGTAAATCCTGCAGGATTGGCAAGGTATAAAACCAATTCATCTCAGCTGATGCTTGAATATGTCGATAAACGATTTGCTAAAAGTTGGGGAACAGCCTCAACTGGTGATAAGTTAGGTTTTGCTTATCGTTATTTATATAATCATGGAGAACAGAATACCAAAGAATATACTTTTGCTTCCGGTGCTCCTTTTGGTAATTTTAATATTGGGCTGTCCTATCAATATTTCAAAGATGGTCCTGGTATTTTAGATAATCGTCATTTTTGGAATCTCGGTTTTTTGGGAAATTTTTCCGGTAAATTTAACTGGGCGGCGGTTTTCTATAACACTAATAAAAGCCAGATAAACAATGAAGTTACCGGAATAGAAGAAGCTACTGAAACAGAACAAAGATTTTCGCTTTCTTACCGTCCGTATGGGAATAGATTAACGTGTTCAGTAGATATGTTTTTATCAACAGGTACTCGTTTAAGTGATGCTGATTATATTTATCATGCGGAGTACAGACCAACCCCTGGTTTGATTGTCGATGGTTATATAAGTTCTGATAGAGATTTTCAAATTGGTGTAAAAGCAAATTTGTTGAAATATTTTATCGGAAATAAAAGTAAATTTGATAAACATGGCAATGGACAGGGTTCTACAATATTTATTGGTGCAACCAGCCTAAGACAACCATCGCTTATTAAACAACCAAACCGGAGATTAAGAGTTTCTGTCGCTAATAGTATTTCAGAAAATCCACCCCAACCGATATTTGGCAAAAAAACAATTTCTTTCTCTGATTATATTTTAAATTTATATAGAGCCGCCGAAGATCCGTCAATCAATGAGATGATATTAAAATTAAAGCCTCATTCTTTTGGTTTTGGTCAAGCTCAGGAATTTCGAAATGCGTTAAGTTATTTTCAGAAGCATAAAAAAAAAATTGTATGCTATTTAGAGTCTCCTGATAATATTAGTTATTATATTGCATCGGTTGCAGATTCAATATTGATTCCTCCGGTCAGTCAGCTAAATCTAATAGGATTAAAATCAGAGCTGACATTTTATGCCGGTACTCTTGAAAAATTGGGCATTAAAGCTGATATGATGCGGATAGGTAAATATAAAACTGCCGCAGAAATGTTTACCAAACAAAATTCCACTCTTGAAAATAAAAAACAGATAAATCGCATTCTCGACAATATCTATGACCAGTTTGTAGCCGGAATCGCTTTAGCCAGAGGGATAAGTTTGGATTCAACAGAAACTATCATTGATAATGGACCATTTACTTCCGAAGAAGCTCTGGAATTTGATTTGGTTGACGGATTAAGTTATGCTGATGAAATATCAGATAATTATCTTACCCGTATGCCGGAGATAACATTTAAAAAATATTTGTCTGATACTTTAATAAATGATAATTGGGAAAAACTTCCTACAATAGCAATTGTAACTGCTACCGGTGAGATAAAAGATGATTCTAAAACTATTTACCCTTTTGATAATTCGTCCGGTCTGACTCCGTCCGCTATGAGAAGAGCTTTTAAAGGAGTTCAGAAAAATAAAGATATAGATGCTGTTTTGTTTCGTATAAATTCTCCGGGCGGTTTTGCACTTGCCGCCGAAGAAATCTTTCATCAAGCAAAAAAAACATCTCATATAAAACCAACTGTGGTATCAATGGGAAACGTAGCCGCCTCTGGTGGATATCATATTGCAATGACTACTGATAAAATTTTTGCCAACTCTGGCACTATTACAGGTTCGATTGGAATTTTCGGCGGAAAATTGGATTTAAGCGGACTGTATGAAAAAATAGAAATGGGGAAAGAAATTTATACTCGCGGGAAATATGCAGGGATGCTCAGTTCAATTCGTCCGTTTTCCGAAGATGAAAGAGAAAAATATTTTTCACACATGAAATCTTTTTACGATCACTTTCTTACGTTGGTTGCAGAAAACAGGGAACTCACAGTTGATTCTGTTAATAATTTAGGAGAAGGTAGAGTCTGGACAGGACAGGAAGCTAATAAGAACGGTTTGGTAGATAATATTGGTGGGTTAAAAGATGCCCTTGATTTTATAGCATCTGAGAATAATTATTCAGACTATAGAGTTGAACTATATCCACAAATTAAACCTCTTTTTTTACTGCCTGGAAATTCTCTTTTAAGTGCGTTTGGGTCTCTCTTTTCAAAAAGTAATAAAGATGTAAGTATTGAAAAACAGATTGTCGGAGATAATAATTACCTGTTCGAACGATTACCTTATGATATAATTATTGAATAAAAAAA
>QNAD01000101.1 GCA_003641345.1 Candidatus Zixiibacteriota bacterium
AGGAAACAAAATTGTAAATAATTACACTTTGGTTGGGCGAATTCCAAACGGAGGTAAAGTTGTAAATAGAGTTGAAGCTCCTGATGCCAACAATAGAGAGGTTTATTTGTCTCTAACAAATCCGGATTTTACCACTGCTTATAGAATTGCAGAACGAATAAATATTAAATATGGCTTAACAGCTTATCCAATGGATGGTGGTACAGTCAAATTAGTCGTTCCCGATTCTCTGTCTCATCAGATAAACAGAATGAAATTCATCTCGGATATTGGTCAACTTCAGGTTGTGCCGGATAATAATGCCAGAGTTGTAATAAATGAAAAAACAGGAACAATCGTCGCGGGCAAACATGTTATAGTCGAACCGGTAGCAATTGCTCACGGCACAATTACTGTTGATATTCAGTCTAAACCTGTAATTTCACAGCCAGAGCCGTTTAGCGGGGGGGAAACAATCTACACTCAGGAATCGCGGATTAATATTAACGATGAAAAAGCCAGAGTCGTTCATCTCAAGGGAGCGGTTTATCTTTCCGATGTAGCCAAAGCTCTAAATAAGATTGGTGCTACTCCTCGTGATATTATCGCAATTTTTCAGGCTCTAAAACAAGCCGGAGCCTTAAGGGCGGAGTTAATAATACTATAATGTCTGATATTTCATTAAAAACAATGCCATTTGTTGAGAATACATCTCAACTTGAAAACCTTAAAGGGACAAAAGCAAATTCCATAAAAGGTGAAAAGGCAAGGCTTCAAAAAGCAACCAAAGAGTTTGAATCTATGGTTTTTAATGAGATGCTAAAGACAATGCGTAAAACTATTCCGGAAAGTTCTCTCTCTGAAGGAGTACCTTTCTCAGGTGGATATGGTAAAGATATATTCACACAGATGTTTGATAGTCATTTATCAAAAAAGGTCTCCGATGATGGCAATGGCTCTATATCAAAAATGCTGTATAACCAGCTTGAAAGAATAATTGAAGCGGAATATGAAGAGAAATCGAATGTAAGTATATTGAATAATCTTAATGATTCCAAAAGAACACCAATAAAATTACATCAGAAAAATTTTATAGAGTCACCTCGAAAATTTCAAGCGTTGCCTAAAACAGATAAGGTTAAAGAATTTTATGAACTTGATAATCTGAAAAATAAAAGTGAGACTGATCCAATTTTGAGGCAATTCGGTTCTATTATTGAAGAAGCAGGCAAAAAACATGAGATAGACTCCTCACTTATTGCATCGATTATTAAAGTGGAATCAAACGGAGACAGGAAAGCCATGTCACCAGCTGGAGCAAAAGGTCTTATGCAATTGATTGATTCTACTGCAAGTGAATTGAAAGTGCAAAATATTTTTAACCCGCGTGAGAATATTATGGCGGGGACGAAATATCTAAAAGAGCAAATAAATAGATTTGGGGACCTGAAACTTGCTTTAGCCGCCTATAATGCGGGACCAAGCAATGTTGAAAAATACGATGGGATTCCCCCTTTTAAGGAAACGATAGCGTATATCAACAAAGTGATGGAAAATATCAATCACTTTGAAGCGATAAAAACTAAAGGTCAGTAAATAATTGACCGATAAAATATTTACTAAATGGAATTTAGAGAATATAGGATATGATAAACAAATTAGTTGAAATAATTGGCAAGGAAGCTGCGCTTTTCGAATCTTTTCTCAATTTACTTGAGCAACAGCGCGATAAGCTGGTCAACAATGACACCAATGGTCTTAATGAAATAAATGATAGACAACGAGAAAAAATCGTTGAAAGTCAGATACTCAATAAGGAACGGGAAAAATTAATCAAACAAATAAAGGTTAATAATTCTATTGAAGGCGATTTAACTGTTAGTCGTTTGATTGAATTGGTCGATCAAAATCAAGCAGAGAGATTGACACAGCTTCGTAGTATTATTCTGGAATTACATGATCAAATTTCTGATGTAAGAAATCAGAATGCAATGTTGGTTAATAGATCTCGCGAATATATCTCACGCCTGATGAATATGCTTTCAAAAGTAAACGGTCCAGCCGAGATATATTCCAATACTGGTACTAATAACCAAACCACCCATGCTGTGGGTGTTGACAGGAGAGTGTGATGCCAGGTTTATTTCAAGGATTAGAAATAGGTAAAAGAGCTTTACTATCCCATCAATTTTCTTTACAGACAATTGGTCATAATATCGCTAATGTTAATACACCAGGGTACTCTCGCCAAAGAGTTAATGTTACAACTCATAGTCCGGAGCTTAGTACAATCGGACCATTGGGAACAGGTATTGAAGTCACCGATGTGCGTCAGATTAGGGATTTATTTCTTGGGGAACAACTCAGGGAAGACAATAAACTTCTTGGGCAATGGCAATACAAATCCAAAGTTTTCAGTCAAATTGAATCATTATTTAATGAACCTTTTGATAATAGTTTGGGTGAACAGTTAAATGAGTTCTGGTCAGCCTGGGCAGATTTAGCGACCGGTGATCAAACAGCACGAGACGCTTTGTTAAGTACATCAAATGAATTGACAAACAGTTTTCATCAATTAGCGAATCAGCTTGAAAACCTCAGGACTTCAATTGATAAAGATTTAGTTAATTTTACCAAAGAAATTAATCGCTACACAAAAGAAATAGCATCAATTAACAGCCAGATTCAATCTCAGGAGATAGGCAACGCAAAATCTAATGATTTACGCGACATAAGAGACAGATTAGTTGACGAGCTTTCATTACTTGTCGATGTCAATACCATTGAAAAACAAAATGGAGCTTATATTGTTTATATGGGTTCAATGGCATTGGTTGATGGTCCGGACCAGATGGAAGTTGGCATCGATATTGTTAAAAAAAGCGGTGCGGCTAAAAATACTTTGATATGGTCAAATACTTCTCAGGAACTTCTTAATACTAACGGTGAACTAAAAGGACTGATGGATGTAAGGGATGAAATCATTCCGGAATATCTGGATGACCTTCATGAATTAGCCTCAACATTAATGAATGAAGTAAATAATCAGCACAGTCAAGGGTATGGATTAGATGGATCAACGGGGATAAACTTTTTCGATGATTCTTTTAATGATGCTTTTACAATAAAAATTAATGGAGAGCTGTTTGCAAATCCATCTAAAATTGCAGCTTCTAGTTCTCTGGATGCTTATGGCCAAGTGAATCCGGGTGATTTAACAAATGCTCTGGCTATGCATGAATTGGGTGATAAAAAATTAATGGTAAATAATTCTGCTTCAATTAGTGATTTTTACAATAATCTGGTAGGGAAACTGGGTGTAGAATCGCGAGAAGCCGGATCGTTTGAAAATAATTATAAACTGCTCGTAAACCAGGTTGAAGCCTCAAAACAGGCTGTCGAAGGCGTGTCTTTAGATGAAGAGATGACTAATATGATAAAAGCTCAGCACGCTTATGATGCTGCTGCAAGAGTTATCACCACTATGGATCAGGCTTTGGATACGGTTATCTCCGGTATGGGGATTGTCGGGCGTTAAGTGACAGAGTAGCTGTCAGAACCAAGGAGGGTTTGTGCTAATTCTGACAAGGAGGTTAGGTGAATCTATCACCATTGGTGATAACATTAAAGTATCGGTTTTAGGGGTTAGTGGCCGTCAGGTCAGACTGGGAATCGATGCTCCGAGTAATGTAGTGGTTCATCGGGAAGAGGTTTATGTCAGGATTCAGGAAGAAAATAAAAAAGCTTCCAAATCTTTAAAGAAGGATTTAGCTGATATGGTGAAATTACTTAAAGGCAAAATCAGTAACAAAGATAGTGAATCCGGAAATATGCCGAATATTGATTATAAGAAGAATTCTTCTGAAAACGATAACAGGCGAAAAAGAGATAATAACTAATTATTATTAGTTGATGAAAGGTTAATTCATGCGAGTTACCAATCAGATGATATCAAGCCGGGTTCTTTTCAATATGCAGAGAACCATGTCGCAAATGTTTAATTTGCAAAGTCGGGTTTCATCAGGAAGACAGATTGAAAAACCGTCCGATGACCCGACCGGAACTATTCGTGACTTGAATTATAGAAATGAAATTATCAAGAATGAACAGTTTTCGGAAAATATAAATATCGCAACTACTCGTATGGAAAACTATGATTATGTATTGGCGGAATTAAAGGATATTGTTACGACAGCTAAGGGAGAAGCAATTCTTATGTCTGATGATCACGCCAGTGCCGAACAGAGAAATATTACTGCAATTGCAGTTAAGTCTCTTTTTGAACAAGTGGTGAAATTTGGGAATGATACTCTTGGTGGAAATCAAATATTTTCCGGTTTTAAAACAGACACTGTTTCATTTACTTCTAGTACAAACGGCGTAGTTTATAATGGTGATTTTGGTGTTACTGAATTTCCGATAGAAACATCGACTAAGATGAATGTGAGTCTTAATGGTTCTGAAACTTTCCTGAAAAGTATTTCCGGTAATGAGGATTTGGCAGATATAGATTTAGGTATTAGCAATAATACACAATTAGTTGATTTGCATAATGGTCTGGGAGTTGATCAGGCTGTCGGTACTTTTACAATTACCGATAATGTCCTTGGTATTACTTCCACTATTGATATTTCTGCTGATGTTTCGATAGCAGACGTAATTAATACTATTAATACTCAATTAACTGCGGATGGGTTTACAAATGTTACGGCTCAGTTAGGTCCTGATGGAAATAATTTAGCTTTACATATTGATGAATCAATACCCCAGTTGTTGAATGATAATACCGCTCTTAGTGATATCAACGATGGGTATGGATTAGATCTATCTGATGGTAGAGTTGTTTTAACTGATGGTGGCGGAGTTTACGAGGAAATAAATTTTTCTACAGCCAATACTATTGGAGATATAAGAACAATTTTTAATAATCACATGACTGCCGCAGGTGGTTCGCTTGCAAACGTATCAATGCAACTTAATGCGGCTGGTAACGGTCTGGATATTATAGACAGCAACGGAGTACCACTTGGATTAACAACACAGGAATTTTCTGTAGATACAACTGTTGCCACAGATTTGGGAATATTAGGAAGTATCAATCCTACTCTCAATGGTCAGGACCTAAGGCCACAGTATAATTTTACAGTTGCTGAAATTGGTGGTTCAACTGCTGAAGATTTAGGACTATTAGATACTTTTCATAATGATTTCAATGGAGTTAACCTTGATCCACAATTAACAGATACAACTTTGTTTTCAGATTTCAATAATCGTTTAGGTTTAGAGATGAATGAAATTGTTATTTGGCAGGGTGAAGCATCGCGAACTTTTGACCTTTCTGATCCGGCATTGGTGACAGTGCAGGACGTTCTTGACCTATTTAACAATTCCGGTCTTGATATTACCGTTTCTGTCAATGAAAATAATAACGGCTTAAAGATTGAAAACAATGATAATACCAGATCTTTAACAATTGAAGATGTCGATGGAGGTAATTTATCCAAAAAGTTGGGCATGTTTGGCTCAACCGATATGATGGGATCGATGCTGGTTCTTATTCATTCATTAGAAAATAACGACCGTGAAGGCATAGAGCTGATGGAGAAAAACCTTGATGATGCTATTGAAAATCTATTGCATAGCCGCTCTATAGTAGGTGCTAAAGCAAAAAGATTAAATACAACATCGGCAAGAATAACCGAACAAAATCTTAATATAACAAAATTGCTTTCCGAAGTTGAGGATGCTGATTTTGCTGAACTCATTACTAAATTATCAATGACAGAAAACAGCTATCAGGCATCTCTTTTGGCAAGTTCAAAAATAATACAACCGTCATTATTAAACTTTTTGAAGTAACTAAGGAATAAATATGAAATTAATGACCCAAAAATTCGGAGAAATTGAAGTCCCTGACAATAAAATTATTACGATGATAAAACCAATATTAGGTTTTGAATCTCTTACAAAATTCTGTCTCGTGGAAAACGAAGAGATGCTTCCTTTTTTGTGGTTGCAGGCAATCGAAGAAGGTTCTGTTAGTTTTATTGTTGTGAATCCGAAAGTTCTTGTGGATGATTATAACATTGAAGTCAATAAAATTGAATTGGCTGAATTAGAAATTGATCAGGTGAAGTCAGTAGAAACTTATGTAATCGCTACCATACCTGATGATCCAATGGAAATGTCGGTAAATCTCCAAGGACCCATTTTAATTAACACTGAGAATAATTTTGGGAAGCAATTAGTTCTGGTTAATTCGAAATATAATGTATGTCATAATGTTATGGATGCTGTGGAATATGAAAATGAAGAAAAGGTTACTCAAAGAGAAGAAGTCATTGTTTAGATAATATGAAATTATAACTTAAGGATTCGAAATGGATTTCGGACAAACTATAAAAAAAGATAATAATGTTCAAAACATTATTTCATTTTTTAAAAAATCTACTGAACTTCTAATAAGTAAAAATCTATCTCAACTTGAATCAAATTTAGAAACAGTTGAAAAACAAATAATAAATTCACCTGATTATTATTATGTTAGAGCAAATTATCATTTTCTAATGCATGAATATGATAAAGCTGAAATGTACGCACAAAAATATTTAAATCAAATCAATGGTGATTTTGAATCATTAAAAGATATTTATAAATCTGAAATTAATTTTATAATTGCATATTGTTCGGAATTGCAAAAAAATAATGAGCTTGCAGATAAACATTATAAAAAAGCTTACCAGCTTAATAAAAATTACATTAAAAATATTGAACATTATGCGAGTTTTTTAAGAAGAACAGATGCCAGTAAAGCTATTTCTTTTTTAGAAGACGCATTAAATCAAAATAATAATTCAAAAGAAATTGAATCATTATTAGAAATTTACAAGGATAATATGACAATTTCTGCTTGTATGATTGTAAAAAATGAAGAAGAACTATTACCGGGATGTCTTGATTCAATCAGGGATTTGGTTGATGAAATAATCATTGTTGATACTGGTTCTGATGATAAAACCATGGAAATTGCTCGGTCGTATGGTGCGAAAATATTTGAGCAACCGTGGGAAGGTAATTTTTCTAAACATCGTAATTACTCAATGGAACAGGCAACTTCAGATTGGATTTTGATTATTGATGCCGATGAAAAACTTGATAATTCCAATTTGCGTTCATTAGTAAAAATAAAAAATAACCCTTCAAATTCAATAATTAGTTATAGG
>QNAD01000102.1 GCA_003641345.1 Candidatus Zixiibacteriota bacterium
TGTATCTCTTAAGATTTACAACGTGAAGGGTCAGCAGGTTGCCAGTTTCGATAGCTTCCATGAAGCCGGAACTGTCAATATTGAATGGGATGCCTCTAATTTGGCATCTGGTATCTATTTCTATAAACTTAATGCCGGTAATTTCTCCGACACTAAGAAAATGGTACTACTTAAATAAAGTAGTTCAAACCAATCCGTAAGACCACTTAAGCCCCCGCCCAAAAGCGGGGGCTTTCTTTATGTATAAAATAATTTTAAGATATACCCAATTATTGAGGAAACCGATTGACAAAGCTGATGATTTTTGATAAAATGGTAAACTTCTAACTATATAGAAGATAATAAGGTAAATTACGTTCTTTAAAATATAAGGTCTTGGAGGGTTCCGGTGAAGGAATTTACTACTGAAAACATCAGAAACTTTTGTTTAGCCGGACAGCGTGGTTGTGGAAAAACCAGTTTTGCCGATGCTGTCGCTTTTAATACTGGCCAAAATAATAGAATTGGTCGGGTCGATGATGGGTCTTCCCTAATGGATTATACCGAGAGTGAAATTTCCAAAAAAACTTCTATCTCGTCCAAATTATTAGCCGCGGAATGGAATAAAAACAAAATCAATCTTTTTGATTGTCCCGGACATTCAGATTTTATTGGTGAATTGTTAAGCTCAATGACTGTTGCCGAATCGGTCGGCATTCTCATAAGTGCACCATCCGGAGTTGAAGTTGGTACTAATATTCAATGGAAATGGATTAATAAATTTAAATGCTCAAGATTCTTTTTTGTAAATAAAATCGAGGTAGAAAATGCCAATTGGAGAAACTGCCTTGAGCAAATAAAAGAATCATTTGGCAAACAAGCTGTTGCTGTTCAAATTCCAATGGGTGAAGCAGATTCATTCAAGGGTATAATTGACCTGCTACATATGAAAGCATACGAATTTGATGCTAATGGAAATCGAAAAGAAATTGAAATACCGGCTGATTTAAAAGACGATGCCGAGACAGAGCGTGAAGCTTTAATCGAAGTTGCCGCAGAAGCTGATGATGCTTTGTTAGAAAAATTTTTCGAAGAAGGTACTCTTTCCGATACCGACACACTCATTGGCTTAAAAAAAGGTATCAAAGAAGGAGTTATTTACCCTGTTCTGTTTGGAAGCTCCACAAAAAATATGGGTATCCAGGTTGTTCTTGATTTTATTATCGAATACCTCCCCTCCCCCGCTGATAGATCGCCTGTAAAAGCTGTAAAAACAGGAACCGAAGATATTGTTGACGTTAAAATTGATTCAAATGGTAAGGTTTTGACATATTTCTTCAAGACCGTTTCCGAAGGTCATTTGGGCGATATGTCATATTTCAAAACCTACTCAGGAACTGTCAAATCAGGTAGTGATTTCAAAAATCAACAAACCAATAATTCTGAACGAGCCACCCAAATATATACTTTCCACGGAAAAAACAGAGAAGAAGTTTCTTCCGTCCCCGCAGGTGACATCGGTGTTCTTGTTAAACTCAAAGGAACTTTAGCCGGTCATTCTCTTGCTGATAGTTCCCTCGGACTTTCCATTCCAAAAACAGAATATCCAAATCCTGTTATGGATGTTGCTATTAAATCAAAATCAAAAGGTGATGAAGATAAAATCGGCACCGGATTGAACAAACTGATGACCGAAGATCCAACATTCAAATTCGTTTTAGACCCTGCCTTAAAACAACAGATTCTATACACTCAAGGTTCAACTCAGATTGAAGTTATTCAGGAAAAACTAAAAGCTCGTTTTGGCGTTGAAGTTGAATTGGGCAAACCAAAAATTCCATATAGAGAAACTATTAAAGGCAAAACTGAAAAGCAATATCGACACAAGAAACAGTCAGGCGGTCGCGGTCAATTCGGTGATGTTCATCTTCGTATTGAACCAAACACAAGAGGCGGCGGATTTGAATTTTCCGATCAAATTAAAGGCGGTGTCATCCCCAGTAAATATATCCCTGCTGTTGAAAAAGGTGTTGTTGAATCAATGCAACATGGCGGTCTTGCTGGAGCACCAGTTGTTGATGTAAAAGTTGCTGTCTTTTTCGGTTCTTATCATGATGTTGACTCCTCCGATATGGCTTTTAAAATTGCCGCTTCAGGTGCTTTTAAAGAAGGCTTTTTGGAATGCAAACCAATCCTGCTGGAACCTATCTTTGACGTAGAGGTTACCGTACCTGATGACTTTACCGGTGATGTTATGGGTGACATATCATCTCGCAGAGGAAAAATTGGCGGTATGGACCCAGATGGTCATAATCAGACAATTCGTGCTCAGGTGCCTCAAGCAGAACTTTATCAATACTCCGTTGACCTTCGTTCAATGACTCAGGGTCAGGGAGTTTATTCTATAGCTTTCTCTCATTATGAAGAAGTTCCTCATGATGCGGCAAAGAAAGTAATGGAAGAAGCTAAACGAGCTAAAGAAGAAGAAAAAGAGTAGCGAGTCTACTTTATTGTGACATCGTCACTTTGATATAAATATAAGGCGTTGCTATTTTCATAGTAACGCCTTTTTCGTTTTATATTTCTTCGGCAAGTTCTACAATCCTTTTATAAGGAATAGCTGTCCAGCTCTCAGCATCAAAAGCTCCATTTTTACGACTAATCATTGCAACCTTTGCCGCTACTTCCTCATCCGGTGCTTCATAAATATCCATAAAATCATATTTACCTAAAAGTCCATAATGAGCTAAAAATTTGACTTCGGGACATTTATTTTTCACTTGCTCTAACCAGACATGGCCTATTGACTCACGGTCTTTTATTCGAGATGCAACTTCAGGAGCCAATTTGGTCATGAGTATAAATGTTTTCATGACTTCCTCCTATTGTTGATTTAAGAATTTAGAAAATCAAACCAATTAATATATTTGCCAAATATTTTCAGTTATTTGATTAAAACATAATGAATAAGCCTTTAAAATATTTCAATATCACATATTATATAACAGCTTTATTTAATTATTGACAGATGAACATACGAGCAGTATGCTTATAATGAAATTTAGAGAAAATATGACTAAAGAAAAACTAACAGACAAACAAAAAGCAATTTTTGAATATATTCGGGATAAAATAATAAATCACGGTATATCACCCACTATCCGTGAGATAGGCGAGAAATTCAATATAAGCTCCACTAACGGGGTCAGACAGCATTTGAATGCTATTATTAGGAAAGGATATCTAAAAAAACATGAATTCATCTCCAGAGGGCTGGAATTAACTCAAAGATTTGCTGGAGATGTAGGTTTAGTAAAACTGGTTGGGTCGGTTCCGGCTGGGTCGCCTATTGATGCTATTGAGAATATTGAAGGTGAAATTGCTTTGGATACTTCGTTTTTACCAAAAGGAGAATCTTTTACCCTTACTGTAAAAGGTGATTCGATGAAAGATGCCGGTATTTTTGACGGGGATTTGGTTTTAGTTCAAAAACAACAAATTGCACAAAAAGGTGAAATTGTTGTCGCTTTGATTGGCGGTGAAGCAACTGTGAAAAGATATTTCCCTGAGAATAAAAGAATCAGATTACAACCTGAGAACGATGCTTATGACCCGATTTATGTTGATAAGAAATCTGATGAATTCAGAATTGCCGGAAAAGTTGTCGGGCTTCTTAGAAGATTTTGAGAGGTAATTTTATTAAATCACCTCGCCAATACCACCAATAAACCACCACTAATAAAAGCAACAACCCACCAGATATAAGCAATACGCGAATAAATATGAAGAAATTTAGTTACTTCCACTTCACCGTTTTTCAAATTATATTGCCAGGCGAAAAATGTTTCCAGTAGCATTGCCCCAAGTGAAGAATAACCTAAAAAACCATGAAGAGTAAACCAGCCTTTTGATGACCCGATAATCATACATACAGTAGCAGAAATATCAAATATCACACCAAAAGTTAAAAAGAATAAAACCTTTTTAGTAACCCGATGTAATCTCTGTTCGGTGATAATACCAATTGTATAAAACAAAAGAGCAAAAACAACTATTGTTGTACCAGCCATCAAAATTGGTTTCATATTTATCCCCTGAAAATTCTATAATTTATTTTTTTGAATTCTGTCTGACTATTTCGAATAGCCCAACTCCCGTTGCCACGGAGACATTCAGACATTCAACCTTTGAACTGGCATCCATCGGAATTTTAACAAGCTTATCGCATCTCTCTTTGGTAAGACGCCTCAACCCTTTTCCTTCTGACCCCATAACAAGAGCTATTGAACCGATCAGATTAGAATCAAATATTGACTCCGAGGCATCATCAGCAGTTCCAATTAGCCAAATGTTTTTCTCCTTTAATTGATCCATAATACGAGCCAAATTAGTTACCTGAATAAAAGGAGTATGCTCAGCGGCACCACTGGCTATATTTATGACGACATCAGTTATCCCTGCCGATCTGTCTTTTGGGGCAATAACAGCATCGACTCCCGCAGCATTGGCTGACCGCAGACAAGCACCTAAATTATGAGGATCCTGAATTTGGTCTAATATCAAGAGAAACGGCGTTGAGCAATTCTCCAAAATATCAAAAAGCTTATCCTCATTGCCGGTTTTCACTAAACGGTTATGGTCAGCATATTTACTTTTTCGTTGTTTCAATTCTTTCATATTGACAAAAGTAACTGAAACTTCTAAACAATTCAAATAAATAATTTTCAGATAAACTCATATTTTGTATTTGATTTAAATTTTATTAAGAAATTCTGATTTCCTTTCGATAATACCAATAATATACATAACTTTATTTTTGGGGAAAACATGCTTTTTCTATTCATTTTCATACTTTTAACTACAAATATAAATGCAAAAGATTTTATGGTTTCTCCGCCAAAAAATATTAGTTATCTAAATGCCAAGCAGGTAAAACTTCCTCAAACAGTACTTAAAACCGCCAGCGATACCTGTTTTGTCAGACATGATCGTGGTGATGGAACTCCTATATATTCGTATAATTCATGGGTTGTCGGTGATGAATTATATAAAGCTTATCTTGATCCGTCTTTGACTTGTCCCAACCCTTATCCTTTTTTAGTTACTAATATTCATATTTACTTGTACTACGTTGCATCAAGTACAGATACTTTTTCTGTTGATATTGAAGAAGTAAATTATACAAACCCAAATTGTCTTGCCCCTGGGGAAGTTATTAGTATATCATCGGTCTGGGAGATTAGTGCTCAACAGGGTGGATTATGGGATTTTGTGATTCCTTTAGATACACCGGTTATTGTCAATGGACCTTTTTATGCCGGAGTTTATATTCATAATTTAGTCAATCAAAATGTTGGTCCTTCGGTCGTAACAGATAGTTCATATAATTTGCCTTACTGTACATCTTATAATTTATGGGATGTTGATACAGGTTGGGTTGATTTAAATCAAAGGGGCTTTATCGGACGGTTGATTTTATTTGCCGAAGGTACTCCGTCATCGTCCGCTGATTTTTGTGGTGAGATTGACACAGACAATGATGGCATCTTTGACTTATGCGACAACTGCCCATTAATTGTCAACACCTTACAAAAAGACACAAATAACGATGGTATCGGTGATGCATGTTGCTGTGTTGAACGTGGAGATTTGGATCATAGCGGTGGCAATACTCCTGTTAATATTACAGACCTTACTTATTTTATTGATTATATGTTTTCACAAACTGCTCAGATCGATTGCTTGTCGGAAGCAGATTTGGATGGCAATGGCAATAATAATATATCCGACTTAACTTATCTTATTGATTTTTTATTCCAAAACGGCCCTCCCGCAGTATCTTGTGATTAGAAGTAATCTTATTCAGTTCTATCTGATTTCAAACATCTATACCATAATCACAATATGTCGCTTTGGAGTTTTTTATATCTTTTTAGATATAAGAAAACTTGACGTGAGCAAAAAAAGTATTAATTTTGCCAATTCTGTAGTTCCAGATAAAATTTGGGGAACGTCAGATTTTTTTAGAATCTTATTTGCAATACACGGTTGTAAATAAGAAATGAAATAAACGTTGATAAAAGTTTTGGAGAAATAAGTGCCGACATATCAATATCGTTGCCTTGATTGTGGTGATGAATTCGAAGAATTCCAATCTATAATTGATCCACCGCTGAAAACATGCAAAAAATGTAATGGCAAATTACAAAGATTAATCTCCGGAGGAGCAGGCTTCCTATTTAAGGGATCAGGGTTTTACATAACAGATCATCGAAGTAGTAATTATAAGAAAGATGCCGCCAAAGATAAAGCTGACCCGACAACTTCCAAATCAAAACCTACAGAGACAAAAAAAGCTTCTCCTGACAAAAAGAAATAGTTATTTTCTTTCCTATGAACCAAAAATTATTTGAACTCTTAAGAGCTAAATTAAAATCGCCTGAAAATCTCATTCTTGACTTGTCAGACAAAGAAAAATATTTCCATGATGCTACCGACCATAACGGCACCCCTCTTGCCATAGTAATGGCTGAAACAGAATCTGACATAACTGAAACAATTCTTTTTTGCAAATCAAACAATATAAATATCGTCCCCAGAGGAGCAGGAACCGGTTTATCCGGTGGTTGTGTCCCTATTGAAAACTCTGTGCTCTTATCGACCGAATTGATTGATTATATCAATATCGACCCGATTAAAAATAGAGCCGTTTGCGGTCCGGGCGTTATTACCAAAGATTTGGTTGATATGGCTGCTAATTTTGATTTGACTTATCCCCCTGACCCAGCCAGTTACGATGAGTCAACTCTTGCTGGAAATGTTGCTGAAAATGCCGGCGGATTACGCTGTAAAAAATACGGAGTTACCCGTGATTATATTTTGGGATTGAAGGCAATAGACCAAAACGGCAAAATCATAAAAACCGGTTGCTATAATAATTATAAAGGATTTAACCTGACCGATATCTTTATAGGTTCCGAAGGAACTTTGGTCATTATTGCTGAAATCTCTGTCCAATTAATTGACCTGCCCAAAATCGGGAATACAATTTTAGCGACATTTAATAATCCAGAAGGTTGTGCCAATTCTGTTTTTTCTATCGTACGTTCCGGACTGATTCCAACAGTGATGGAATTTCTCGATAGTGATGCGGCGGCTTGTTCCAATGAATATGAAAAA
>QNAD01000103.1 GCA_003641345.1 Candidatus Zixiibacteriota bacterium
TCCCGAGGCAAGAACGCTTCTACAGGTTAATCTTGATGATGGTGCTGAAGCTGATCATTTGTTTAGCGTTTTGATGGGAAGTGATATACCACCTCGTAGTCAGTTTATTCAGGAAAATGCCAAGTATGTAAGAAATCTGGATATATAATTACAAGTATTATATTAAATTATAAAAGTAGTCCGCCTGATGTGGACTACTTTTTTTTATTTGTCTTCTTTTTTTGGTGAAGGAGAAGGAGGGCTTATCACTTCATCGGGGAGATTAAATTTGGGAGTGAAAATACCAAGATATCTTTGATACCATTTCCATTTTTTCTTTTCCTTTTTAAGGAATTTTTTAATTCTTTTTTCCCTGCTCAGAGCAATGGAATCATATTTTTCTATTTTTTGCAGAAGAATTTCAATTGTCTCTCTTTTTTCAAGAGACATTCTTAGAGTATCATAATCTTTAAAATTAAAAACAGTTTGTATAATCGGCTCGAAAAAAACCATTGTCTGCGAACCAATATAATTTAATGGTTTGACAGATTCCAAAAATAGAATTGCCGGAACCGCCATCCCTTTTTCAACCGCTTTTTTAGCTAATTTTTCCAGAACTTTATTTTCATCTTCTGGAATCGGTTTTTCCTCTGGGTCTGGTAATTCGGTACTACCTTTAAAGAAGCTCATTTAGTCTCTCCAGTTGAATTCTCGGTTATAGTTAGTTTTTCTTTATTAATATGAAATTCAATATATTTAAGCACGTCATCTTTATTCTTCTCAAACATCAAATAAATACCTCTGAAATTTTCCATTCTAGTTTGCTCACTATAAGGAGAAAGCAGAACACCATTTTTATCAGGGTAATAGCTTCTGTATAGTTGCCATTCTTTTTTCAGTGTTTGAGTAGTGGTTTTAATAATTATCATTTTGTTATTTAATTCATATATTGTCGGAAAATAAAATTTTGAGAGAGACCCAAACAGTACAACCAAGGCTAAAATAGTAAACCATTGAGATTGGGTGCTGTAATTGACTATATATCCGATTAAAAAGATGAAAAATGTAACAGCAATGGAGATTAACGGACGGCGTTTAACAGGATGCACTGTCCATTTTAAACTATTGGCTAATATTTCATTCTTCCCCGACTCAGTCATTTTTTATTTTTCTGCATTTGGGTTGCGGTAGCGTTCATTTTTAACGGTTTCCATTTTTTCCAGCAGTTCTTTGGGATCAAAAACTTTTTTATCGATTAACAATCTAACAAGAGCTTCCTGAGAAAGATTATTTGAAAGAGCTAATTCTTCATAAGTTATATCTTTTTCTTTACCATCAACAACCATTTTTAAAGCAATTTTTTTATCATCAGACATTGTAAATCCTTTCCAATGTTTAGTTTTGTATTTCTATGTATGAACTATCTTGCGGAACAGCATTTGGCTTGACAAGAGGAATAGCTTGTTCCAATTCAACTTTATAAAGAGGCATAATCATATTTTCACGATGTTCTCCAAAACTTATCAACCCGGATACACCATAAAAACCAGTAACATTTTTTATAAATCCGGCAATTGATTCTTTTGATTGATTACCATCTAAGATTGCCATGGCAATAAGTTTCATTGCGTCATAACCAAGACACGTCAATCGATTCGGTTTGCCTCCATAGCGTGAGTCATATTGAGCGGCAAAACTAAAATACTTATCTCCAGAACCAGTTGACAAAAATGGTGATGAAAATACTATACCTTTAGTAATATCGTCCCCCAGTTTCATTACCGACTCATCACTCCAACCATCGGAACCAAGATAGAAACCTGTCAAACTATAGAAATGCAATTGTTGTGCGAGTTGCCTTAGCTGTTTGGGACTGCCCGGTAAAAACAGACAATCAATATGGGCAACTATTTCTTCCGGAATCAAAGTATCGCCATCAGGATTTATATAGTAGTCATCTTCTAAATCAAAACCAATAAGAAGAGCTTTGATGTCTCTAATAATCTTACCAAAATCATTATCACGAGGGCGGTAATATTCAATAACTACAATATTGCCTCCTAATTGTTCGAATCTATCAGAGAAAGCTCGTGCCATTCTAAGATGTTCAGCAGAAGTAGAGGTTATTATGACTGCAGAATCAGCCTGAATATTTTTAATAGCATACTCAGCCATACGGATACCTTCCAGCTCAATATTAGGAGAAAGCTGAAAAGATGTTTCAGATAGACGGGTTAATCCGGCTTGGGTTGCCGCTGGGATTATTAATGGTAACGATGTACAGCTTAGGGCGGCTGATGATACCGAAGCTTCATTGCTTGTCAGCGGACCTATGCAAGCATCAGTTTCAAACGATTTTGACAATTCACCAATTATCCGACCGGCTTCAATGGGATCACCTTTGGTATCATAGGTGCTAAGTTTAATATTTTTACCTGAATTTTTTCTTAGCATTTCAGTAGCAATTACAACCCCATTAAATATGTTCTTAGCAAAATTATTTAGCTCTCCTGTAAATGGAAGTACTACTGCAATTTCATAAGAGTTTTTAAATTTATCAATGGTCTTGCCGGAAATTTGAGAAGGATCAAAAGTAAGGTTGCAATAGTCTAATAAATTTTTTGCTTTACTGATTTCGCCTCTTTCAAGCTGAATATCAGCCAATATTTTAATAAGGTCACAACGTTTATTTTCAGGAATAGTAAGAAATTCATTGGTGCCCATATTAATCGAGCTTGCAGATTTAAATGATGCCTCCAAAGACGCCTTAGCTTGATTAGATAATTTATCATTAATAGAAAATCCATAAGCAGATATATAATCTTTGATAGCCTGACTTATGTTACCTTTTAAATAATAAGCATTTCCACGAAAATAATAAGCGTATGGATATGAAGCTTTGTTATTGAATTTCCTTATGTAATAAGAAAAACTGGCAATAGCTTTGTTGTATTCACTTAGATATAGTTCTGCTTTTGCTCGATTGAAAACGAACAGGTCAATATTTTTTGAATTTGAAAATCTTCCTGCTAATTCCTGAAAGATTTGAGATGCATTGTAATAGTTTTCTTCTTTAAGCAGTCGTTTTCCTTTGGCATATAAAGAAACTGCTTCGGGGTCATCGTCTATTACTTCTGCTGTTAAGTTTGCAGTAAGTGTTAGGGCTATTAAAAAAACAACCAATATGTAAATGAAATTCTTCACTCTATAATGAATACTTTCCAAAGTCTTCTGGGTCAATTTTTCTCAATCTTTCCCTGAGAGATTCCGGGTCATTTGGAATATCCGGAATATCTGGTGAATCAATATTACTTAAATCAAACAACTCTTCATTGACAAAAATTTTGGAATCTGTTTTTAAAGCTAAAGCGATAGAATCAGAAGGACGTGCGTCGATAAAAAAATCTTCTCCATTAGAAAAGAGATATAAGCGAGCATAAAATGTTTGTTCTTTAAGCTCTGTTATTTCTACCCGGGTAATTTTGGTGTTAAGAGTATTGATTATTTCAACCAAAAGATCGTATGTCATGGGACGTCGTGCAATTACTCCGGAAAGTTGCATAGCAATTGACCATGCTTCTGCGTGTCCAATCCAGATTGGCAGAACTTTATCAATTTCACTTGGAGCCAGTATGACCACCGGAGAATTGGTGGTCATATCCAACGCCAAACTTTCGACTTTTGCTTCAAGTAATTTCATTTATGCAGTTTTTTTAATTATCCACAATTTTAAATTAGCTGTAACATTTTTGTCAACTTTTACAGGAATTGTATAAACACCAAGAACTTTTATTGGTGTTTCAATATCAATAGCTCTTTTGTCAACAGTAATACCTTCTTTTGCCAACAGTTCAGCAACATCAGCATTAGTTACCGAGCCAAACAATTTGTCTTCTTCACCAACTAAAACCTCGTGTGAGATAGACAGTTTTTCAATTTTGTTTTTAATTTTCTCCGCTTCGCGCAGAAGTTTTTTCTTGTGGATGTCTGCTTGTTTATGAAGTTCATCAATAGCTTTTAAGTTCGCTTTTGAAGCAGGAATTGCCAGATTGCGTGGAAAAAGGAAGTTACGTCCGTAACCATCCTTTACATCAACCGTTTGACCGGCCGAGCCAATATCTGGAACATCTTGTCTTAAAATGACTTTCATAGCAAGTCCTTTCCTAATTATTTATAATACAATTTTTATTTCATTCCAATAATTTCTTTTGAATGCACTTTACGCCAATCAGCGAAGCTGTCTATGAAACCTAAAAGTACTATCACAAAATAGCCTACTAATTGAGTGAAAAACAAAAGAATATAGAACATAATTTTCATAAATCTTGAAATATTGAGTTTCTTTAAATAGTATTCAACTACTGATAATCCGGTCAAACAATAATATACCGAAAGAATAGTAAGAATATTATCAGCTATTATTTTTAATTGTTCACCTCCGATTAAACGGATAATAATCGAAACGATTACAATTGGGGTGACGGAAAAAGGAACTTTCCAATAACTAAAGGGAATTATCCGTTGATACACTGGGTCCTTGCGGTCCAGCATTAATAAAAACAACAGATATCCGACAGAAAATTGGAGAAGAATTCCCAAAATCATAGTCGATGGTAACAAACGAGTAAATACAGCCAACATTTTTTGGAATACGAGAATATTATCAGAGATAGCCTCAGAAGAATAACCAATAGTAGTCAGATTTTTCCTAAACTCCTCTATCATCATTTGAGAATTCTCTTTAGCAACAGTTATCAACTCTGACCATATTGGATACATTAACAACAGGCTGAAAACAATTACAGCTACACCTCCATAGATATAGACTTTTAATTGCTTATGGCTGTTAATATTCATTTTTCCTGTAATTACTCCAGCAAACAAAATAGAACTCCAACTTAACAATAATTCAAGAATATTATTTGATCCAGATAACATACAACCTAAAACAACAGCACAAATAGCACTTCCCCATAATAGATAAGTGTTTTTATAATATGCCAATGATGCAATTCCATAGAATAAGTAAATTGTTATAAAATAAACAACTGTTGACATGACAACAATTGCAAAACTGTTAGAGTCAGTAGAATTGCCAAATAGCAAAACCGAATAAGTGATCATTGCAATCAGAATTGGAATTTTTCTGACTTCTATATTGTCAGATAATCTGGTTGAATGATTGTTGTTTTCGGTTTGTCTGTTTTCTTTATCTATAAGATTCACTTTCAAAAGCCATAATCGCTAAAATACGACCCCGTTTAATTGCGGTTGTCAATTTTCTTTGATGTTTTGCACAATTTCCAGTGACTCGACGTGGGATAATTTTCCCTCGTTCATTCACAAAACGCTTTAGTACACGTTCTTCTTTATAATTGATGTAAGAAATTTTGTTTTCGCAAAAGCGACAAACTTTCCTTCTTCTTGGTTCACGCATTACAACCTCTTTTTTTATATTTAACTGTTAACTTACAACTCATCTTCTTCATTGTATAAACTTTCATTGTCAGTAGATGATTCCGGCTTTACTTCTTTCTTAACTTCAGTGTTAGCTTTAACTTCCTCAACCGCAGGTTCAACTTTAGTTTCAGCAACAGGCTCAGAATCTGTTTTAGTTTCGGTTTTAACTTCAGTTTTAATTTCTGGCTCTTTGGCTTCAACCGGTTTAGCGTCAGTTTCTTTTACATCAGTATTTACTGATTCTGCCTCTTTTTGGGCTTGTTCTTTTTCTTTTTGTTTTTTCTCAAGTACATCACCTTCGTAAACAATCGTAAGATGTCTAAGATAGGTTTCGTCGAGTTTAAAATGACGATCAAGAGCTTTAGGAGTATCCGTATTAGCTTCAAAGATAAAACTGGCATAGTAGCCTTGCGTCAGACCTTTAATCTGATAAGCCAGTTTACGGGTGCCCATGTGATCAGTATGGAGAATCTTTCCGGAATTGTTAGAGATAATTTCAGATACAACATTAACCTTATTGTCAATAGTTGCATCTTCCATTTGGGGATTGATAATAAAAGTAGTTTCGTAGACTTTCATTTCTAATCCTCCCTTTGGACGTTAAGGGTTAACAAACGGCTTAGTCTGGATCTACTTAAAGACTAAGCAGGGTTTACTATATTATACTTTGTCATAACAGAATCGATATCATGCTCTTTGGCATGTATCGTCGCTTCCGTCCCGACATTTATAATCTTCTTTACTTCTTCCTTCTCACTCTCTTTAAATTGCCCTAAAACAAAATCAGTAACTTCAATGTTTTCAGGCAATGGTCCAATTCCCAATCTTAATCTGGGGAAATTTTCAGTCTCAAGTTCTTCAATTATTGAACTTAAACCGTTATGACCGCCATCAGAACCTGACTTGCGAATTCTAATCTTTCCTAAGGGAAGATTGAAATCATCAACAACAATTAAAAGTTGCGAGATATCGAAATTATATTCTTGTAAAAGAGCCTTCACAGCCAGACCGGAAAGGTTCATATAAGTTGTTGGTTTTGCAAGCACCACAACCAAATGGTTATCTATGTTTATTTCTGCAACATCAAATAAATTATGTCTAATACAAAACTTAGTACTTAATTTCTCAGCTACACAATCAACAACATCGAACCCGATATTATGTCGGCTGTTTTTATACTTTCTGCCGATATTTCCCAATCCAACAATCAGTTTAGTCATTAACCTCCTAATATATGGATAGTTAGGAATTCAGCAAGGGATGAAAGATAAGGAAATAATTTTTTTTGTCAAGACATTTAAACAATCATCAATATCTTGCAAGTTATTGCCATACAATGAAATACGCAAAGCATTAGGTTGAGTAAAGTAATACAGTACTAAGCTATAAAGATAAACTCCTGAGATCCTGTCCGGTGGGTTGTTGGAATACGCGTAATTCAAATTCAGGTAAAACTGCTAAAATATGATCAAAAATATCGGCTTGGATATTTTCGTATTCAGCCCAACGCTGGTCGTTTGAAAAAATATATATTTCTATCGGCAAACCTTTGTCGGTTGGTTGAAGGTGTCGCACTAGAAAGGTCATGTCCTGATGGATTTTGGGGTGGTTTCTGAAATAACTTACCAGATAAGCTCTGAAAGTACCAACATTTGTCATACGTCTGCCATTAACCAGAATAGA
>QNAD01000104.1 GCA_003641345.1 Candidatus Zixiibacteriota bacterium
AACATTGCTTATCGGGGACCTTGCATTTTTACACGATATGAATTCTCTGCCGCTCCTTAAACAATTATCTCACCCGGCGACAATTGTGATTGTTAATAATAATGGAGGTGGTATTTTTTCATTTTTATCAATCAATAAACATAAGGATATTTTTGAAAAGTATTTTGGTACGCCACATAACTTGTCTTTTGGAAAAATAGCGGGGATGCATGATATTGCTTATCATAAGCCGGAAAGTAAAAACGAATTTGAAAATTTATATGCCGATATTATCAATGGCAGTAATCATAATATCATCGAGATTACAACTGATAGAGAAGAGAATTTAAAATTTCATTTGAGTATGCTTGATTTAATCAATTCAGAGATAAACTGAAATTATGGAAAATATTAATTTATTAAATTTTCATATTGAAGGCGATATTTCAAAACAGAAAATTCTTTTTCTGCATGGTTTTATGGGGTCACGACTTGACTGGAATGAAGTTATTGAAAATTTTCTGCCGGATTATTGCTGTCTCACATTGGATTTACCCGGACACGGGCAAAGTAAAATTTACGATGACGAACAATACCGCATAGAAAAAACAGCTACGATAGTAATTGATACTTTGCAGAAAAACAAAATTAGTAAATGTCATCTTATTGGCTATTCGATGGGTGGCAGGTTGGCATATTTTCTTTTAGTTCATTACCCTGAATATTTTGAAAAAGCTATTATTGAATCAGCTACTCCGGGGATAATATCAACAACTGAGCGACGAGAACGAATTCTTAATGATTATGAATTAGCCGCTAAGCTTGATGAAATGAATCAAACAAGATTTAATGATTTCCTGTCGGAATGGTACAACCTTGATTTATTTAAATCATTAAAAAATGACAGTGAGATTTGATAATTTAATAGAAAAACGTAAAATAAATAACCGAAAAAAACTTGCACACAGTTTACGTATGATGGGAACTGGTGCACAAATTTCTTTATGGGATCAAATAATCCAAATAAAAAATGAAGTCCTTTTGATAGCCGGTGAAAATGATGATAAATTTAAAAAGATAAATAATGATGCGTCAAAGCTTAATAAGCTAATCGTCAACCATGTTATTAACTCAGCCGGACATAATGCCCACTATGAACAGATGGAAATCTTTGTTAAAATCGTAAAGAATTATTTTAAATAAAAGGAATTATAATGGAATCTGTAAATTGGATTGAATCTAAAAATTATACCGATATAAAATATCATAAATTTCAAGGCATCGCAAAAATTACAATCAACCGACCTGATAAAAGAAACGCTTTTCGTCCTCTAACTGTTATGGAAATGTCAGATGCATTAGCGGATGCGCGTGAAAATTCCGATATTGGCGTAATTATTTTGACCGGTGAAGGTGAAAAAGCTTTCTGTTCCGGCGGCGACCAAAAAATTAGAGGTGATAGCGGTTACAAGGATGACAAAGGGGTGCATCGTTTGAATGTTCTTGATTTTCAAAGACAAATGAGAACTTGTCCGAAACCGATAATTGCTATGGTTGCCGGATATGCTATCGGAGGCGGACATGTTTTGCACTTAATGGCTGATTTGACCATTGCGGCAGACAATGCAGTTTTTGGACAAACCGGTCCGAAAGTCGGATCATTTGATGGCGGTTACGGTGCAAGTTATATGGCAAGAATTATCGGGCAAAAAAAGGCGCGTGAAATCTGGTTTTTATGCCGGCAATACAACGCCAAGCAAGCCCTTGAAATGGGTCTGGTTAATCATGTTGTTCCGTATGAAAAATTGGAAAAAGAAACAATTCAATGGTGCAAAGAAATTTTGGCTAATTCTCCTATTGCTCTCAGATGTCTTAAGGCGGCTCTAAATGCAGATTGTGATGGGCAAGCAGGACTTCAGGAACTTGCAGGTAATGCTACGATGCTGTTTTATATGACTGAAGAAGGTCAGGAAGGCCGCAATTCTTTTGTGGAAAAAAGAAAACCGGATTTTTCAAAATTTCCGCGTAATCCATAGTTACTGTTTGAACAATCAGAAAGATGCTTTGTGATGAATTATTCCAAATTTCAAATCTGGTCAATGGCATCGCGCCCTAAAACTTTATGGGCGGCTTTATCTCCGGTTATTATTGGAACCGCTATGGCTTATGGGGCTGATGGTTTTCATCTTTACTCGGCTATCGTCGCTTTGTTTGGTGCCTTGATGATTCAAATTGGTACAAATTTTGCCAATGATTATTTTGATTTTAAAAAAGGGATTGATCAAAAAGGAAGATTAGGTCCTACCAGAGTTACTCAAACCGGACTTGTCTCACCATCGACAATGAAAAAAGCAATAGTGATTGCTTTTTGTATGGCTTCTCTTGCGGGAATTTATTTAGTCTGGCGGGGAGGTTTGCCAATAGTTGTTATTGGTCTTTTATCGATTCTATTTGGAGTTCTTTATACCGGAGGTCCTTACCCACTTGGGTATAATGGGCTTGGTGATATTTTTGTATTGATATTTTTTGGTCCGATTGCAGTTGGAGGAACTTATTATGTGCAGGTTTTAGATATTTCATCCGAATCTATCATTGCAGGTTTTGCACCTGGTCTGTTTTCGGTAGCCATTCTAACAGTAAATAACCTTCGTGATATAAAAAGTGATACAATCGCCGGTAAGAAAACATTGCAGGTTCGTTTTGGAGAAGAATTTTCAAGATTTGAATATCTGTTTTGTATTCTTCTGTCAGCATCTGTGCCGGTTTTTTTATATTATTGGGAAGGAACACACCCTTTTTCAACTATCTCAATTTTGATAATTCCTTTAGCGTTGCCATCAATAAGAAGAGTTTTTATACTTTCAAGTTCACCTGAGTTTAACGATGTTCTTTCAGTTACAGGTAAACTTTTATTGCTTTACAGTATTTTATTTTCAATCGGTTGGATGTTATGATTATTGAAAGTTTTAAAATTTTTCATTACCGCCTATCTTTGAAAAAGAAAATCAGTTTGAAAAGCATAGATATCTCAGAACGCGAGGGGTATCTAATAAAAATTTCTGATACAAATAATAATTCAGGATGGGGAGAAGTTGCACCTCTGATAAATTTTAGTAATGAAATTGTTGATGAATGCTTGGAACAATTAAAACAAATAGCAAGCAATCTATCTACTCAACCGGTGCCAAGTGATTTAGTCAAAAATTTAACAAATTATGCACCTTCAGTGAAATTTGGAGTTGAATCCGCTTTGTTGAATCTGATGGCATCATCAAAGAAACTATCACTTGCGAAACTTTCTAATCCATTTTGTAATGAAATTATTGAAATAAACGGGCTTCTTACTGGTTCATATGGTGAAATAATTGAAAAAACAGAATTTCTTAATTTGGAAGGCTATAATTGTTTTAAATTAAAAGTTGGTCAAAAAGATTTTGCAAAAGAATTAGAGCTTGTAGGTCAAATTAGAAATATTATTGGGAATGAAAAATATCTTAGGGTTGATGCAAACCGGAGTTTTGATTTAAAATCGGGCATGGAATTTCTTGAGAAGATTGATAATTATAATATTGAATATATCGAAGAACCTTTTAGTTCTGTTGAATTTTTAAAAAAATATCTATCTTTGGATAGAACTGTTCCTGTTGCGTTGGATGAAACTCTCAGGGAACTATCATTTGAAAATATAAAACAATTTCCCGAGTTGAAAAAGATTGCGGCTTTTATTCTTAAACCGACTTTGACAGGTTATACTCAAACGATGACTTATGTCAAATTAGCTTTTGAGAATAATATAAAACCAATAATTTCATCGTCTTATGAGAGTTCAATCGGAATTTATATTTTAGCTTC
This sequence comes from Candidatus Zixiibacteriota bacterium, assembly GCA_003641345.1. Next base: position 3,832 of record QNAD01000104.1, read on the forward strand.
GATGGCATCCATAATTGATAATTCAATTCCGGTAGGTTTGGACACCCTTGATAAATTTGAGACGGATACCGTGTTCACTCCTTTACAAATCAAAAATGGGAAATTTAACATTGAAAATTATAATAAAATATTTGATGATATAAATTTTGAATTATTAGAGGAGATCAGGCTTGGCTGAGATTAAATCTCCTCTTGCAAATGCCTTAATAGAATTTGGTAACAATCCTGCTATTATAACAGAAAATTATCAGCTATCTTATTCTCAATTATCGAATTCAGTTATTCATGCGATTGAAAAATTAAAAAAACTAAATATTTCTGCCGGAAAACCGGTTGCTATTATATCTGAAAATTCAGTAGAGCAGATAATTCTTTTGTTGGCATTATGGCATATGAAAATTATTACCGCTTTAATATCTGTCAGGAACCCAATTGAAGTAATGAGAAATCAGATACAGGAAATTGATGGCGCAATTATTTTTTCAGATAAAAATATTCCAATAGATAATTCAAAACTTATTTCTGGTATTGTTGATATCTCAAATAAAGTAAATACAAATTCATTATTAAATGAATTAGATTCAAACCAAGATGCAACTTTGACTTTTACATCAGGTTCATCATCGAAACCAAAAGCAGTACTGCATACTTTTGGCAATCATTATTATTCTGCTTTAGGTTCCAACGAAAATTTGCCTTTATATCAAAACGACAGATGGTTGTTGTCGTTGCCGATTTATCATGTAGGTGGTTTGGGTATAATATTCCGATGTTTTCAAGTGGGAGCGTCAATTGTAATTCCGCCTTATGATTATAATTTATCTGAATTTATTATCGGGAATAATATAACGCACTTATCATTAGTATCAACACAGTTGCATAGGCTTTTAAGAGGCATAAAAAATAAAAATCTATTATCATTAAAAGCAATTCTGCTGGGTGGGAGCAAGATACCTTTGTCACTTGTAAAAGAAGCACTTGATTTAGGTTTGCCAATTTATAAGAGCTATGGTATGACCGAGATGGCATCACAGATTTGCACAACGGAAAAATTAAATTCCCCTGTCAAACACTCCGGAAAAGTTCTATCTTATCGGGCTATCAAACTTAACCAAAACAACGAAATATTGGTAAAAGGAGAAACGCTTTTTAAGGGATATTACATAAACGGAAAGTTAAAAAGACCTTTGGATTCAGAAGGATGGTTTTCAACTGGGGATATCGGGCAATTTGATAATGATGATAATTTGGTTGTAACTGGCAGAATAGATAATCAATTTATTTCCGGTGGTGAAAACATATCACCTGAAGAAATAGAAAATATAATTATAGAGTTATATAATTTTGAGAAAGTTATTGTTGTTCCTGTTGCAGATAAAGAATTTGGAGTGCGACCGGTTATTTTTATTTCCGGTGAATTTGATAAGAATGAAATTGTTGAAAAGTTGAATAAAAAATTGCCTTCTTATAAAATTCCAAAATATTTTTTCAGCTGGCCTGAAGATTTAACAGAAATTTCTATAAAACCAAGCCGAAAAATTCTTATCCAAATAGCAGAAAAATTAATAGATGACTAATTAATATGCTTTTCAAGCTGAATTCTTAATTCAGCAGGTAAGCTTATTTTTTTACCATTGGATTTATCAATTGCAACATGAACCGTTTGGAGGTTTGCGATTCTTTCTTCTTTTTCGTTAGTAATGACATAGTTAAGTACAAACGAAGAATTTTTTATTTTATCCACAGTCATATTGATATTAATTGATTGACCCGTTCTAATCGGTTGTCTGTAATCAGCTTCGGAGTGAACAATCAATATCAGGTAATCAGACTTATCAATAATATCGCCGAGATTAAATCCAAAAGAATCTAAAAAATCTTCGTAAGCATCATGAATTAACTTAAAATAGTTACCAAAAAACATAACTCCGGCGGCATCGGTATAATGAAGTTTGACTTTTGTCGAAACAGAATGCATATTTCCCTCGTATATAATTAAACATATTTGGTTTTATTCTGTCTGAAACTATGTATATTTGTTGGAACATAAAAGAAAAAAGTTAACCTATAAACAAATTGAATGGGAGTTAAAATGACCAAATTTTTTCGGAATTCATTATTTATCACATTGATTATGGCGGCAATGTTGCTTTTAGTCTCTGTTGCATTTGCGGAAGATTCAAAAGTGCCACAGAGGTCTGACATCGAAGACAAATACAAATGGAAAATTGAAGATATTTATGAAAATATCGATGCGTGGGAAGCTGATTTTGAAAAACTAAAAGACGGTACGGGGCAGTTTGAACAATATAAAGGCCGTCTGGGAGAATCAGCACAGGTATTAATGGATGCTTTAAAATTATCTGACGAATTGGGTATTATCGAAGGTAATTTGTATGTTTATGCTTATTTAAAATTAGACGAAGATACACGCCAAAGCCAGTATCAGGAATATGGTGGAAGAATTTCAGCTCTTTCATCGAAATTATCCGAAGCAACTTCATTTATGCAACCGGAAATTTTAAATATTCCAAAAGATAAACTCGATGCTTTTATGGCGGAAAATAAAAATCTCAATATTTACCGCTTTTTTATTGACGACATGTTCCGTCAGCAGGAGCATGTTTTGTCAGAAAAAGAAGAAGCTATACTTGCCGCCGCCCAACCTTTAATGAGGACTTCCTCTAAAGTATTCAATATGATTGACAATGCCGATCATAAACTTGGCACTATCGTTGATTCCGAAGGAGATAAAATTGAATTAACCCGTGGACGTTACTATAAAATATTAAAGGGGAATGACCGTGAGCTTCGCCGAGTTGCTAACGATACTGTTCAAACTTCTTGGGTAAAATATATGAATTCAATTGGTGCAACTTTGGGTTCATCGGTTGAAAAAGATTATTTTATTTCAAAAGTTCGTGGTTATAAAAGCACTTTAGACAGAGTTCTCGATGGCGATAATATCCCTACCTCGGTTTTCACCAATCTGGTTCAAGCAGTTAACGATAATCTTCATATTTTGCATAAATTAACATCTCTGAGAAAAAAATTCCTCGGTGTTGATACTCTTTATACTTATGATCTTTCCGTGCCGATGGTTAAAGATTTTAAGAAAGATGTTCCGTATGAAGAGGCTGTGGCAACTTTGTTAGAAGGACTTAAACCGCTTGGTGAAAAATATATTAAAGATTTGAAAAATGGGTTAGAATCAGGCTGGGTCGATGTATATGAAACCGAAGGCAAAGGCTCCGGTGCTT
>QNAD01000105.1 GCA_003641345.1 Candidatus Zixiibacteriota bacterium
AAATAATATCTTTAATATAAATCATAATTTCATGTATAAATTCTGAAAATTTATGTTTCCCAAGTGGAACTTCAAAAATATTGGTCAATTCGAATAAACGCATTGAATAATTACTGGCTTGATTAATACCTTCAACGGTCAACATAATATCATAAATCATCTTAGCAAATTGATTTAAATATATCTCTATTTGGTCTGTTATTTTTTTCGGTTTTGATTTCCAATATAATAGTATCAATACTCGGGTTTGGTTATTTTCTTTAAATTCAAACTGTAAACGATAATTATAGTTGTTAACTTTTGAAAATTCTATTTCAGCATCAATATCATTTAATTCGGGATTCTGAAACCAAGAATAAGATTCTTCTGCACCTGCAAAATTCTCAAGTTCATTCAGGTTATGAACAGTTGTATCTTCAGAGAATGAATATGAGACAGGAACATAACTTCTAACATTTGCCTTGCCATAAAATATACCGGTAAAATCAGAGTCTGCTAATTGAGTAATTACTTCAGATAAAGTATCTAATGCAGATATTATGTTAGATATTTTTTTCTCAGAATTTATGTTTAAATATTCTCTTACTAATTGTTTTATCGTTCCCATTAAATTACCTTTTAGTACTTAGATGATATGCTTTTAATAGGCAGGGTAACTTTAATTATATACAATCCTTTATCAGATTTACATTCTAAAAAGACATCATCATTACTGTCTTTATCTGAATAATCTTCTTGGTATTGATTTATTATAGGTGGACTGCTCAACATGTTTTCAGATATTACAATCTCAATTAAATTTTTTGATAGATTACTTAAAACTCTAATGCTAAGTACGCCTGAGCAAATAGATTCATTTAATAATTTTAAAATAATTGGAATGATATAATCAATGATATATTTCGTTTGAATTGAATTATTATTCTTCCCTGATATTTCAGTTTCAACATGTAATTTTATATTTTTCTTCTCACGTAAATATTGTATATATCCTGATAAATACAATGGTAATTTATCACATAACCATTTCAGGGACACTTCTTCTCCGTACCCTTTATTACCAAGAGTATTGATTTTGAATAATGGTTTCAGTGTTTGATTTATCATCTCCGATGCTTTTTCAATTTTATCTAACTGTATTTGTTTTCTATCAGAATCATTTTCAAACTCTGCCAAAAATCCTTCCCGCATAAGTTCAATTTGTCCAATGATTACCGATAAATTATTATAGATGGAATGATAGAACCCTTCCGAAATCATTTTGATAGTATCAAATCGAGCTTCCATCATTGATGTCAAACAGTTTTGGTCGTTTTGAACAATAACAACATCATCAGATTTTTTATTAATCATGTAAGTATTTTCTCATCTTCGTAGTCAATTGTTCCTGTTAATCTTTCAGGAATTTTCAATTCTCGGTTGTTCTCTTGGGGTTGTAAATTTAGATTTTCTATGTGTTTATTTATTTTTTTCTCAAGAAGGTTGGCGAGTAAAACTTCAGAAATTTTTTCTGAAATTTTCGCCCCTATTTCTTTATCGCTCTCAGAATAAATTCTATTTCTTACATTACCCATCGATATTAAACCAACCGTATTCAAACCGGTTCTAATCGGAATAATCATGCCGGACACAATATCTTTGCACAATACTTGCGAAGATTCTACTTCTGACATTTTATTGTTTAATTCCGCTCCATAAAGTATAATCTCTTCTGATTTGTTTGCAAGGTTATGTATAGGCAACATCGATAGAATTAAACTTCCTTTACCGGGCGTTATAACATTAATATCTTTTTCATATAATAATGTTTTTGAACTACCAAACATTTTATCATCATCAAATAGGAAAATTCTAATCACCGATGGTTTCAAGGTTTCATAAAGAAATTTAGTAGCACTTTTAATAATAATTGATTCATCTTTTGAACGATTAAACGTGTCAATAAAATTAAAAGTATTCAAAGCAGTCAATGACTGAGAATTTTCGGTCTGCTGTTTCTCTTCGTCAAAAAGGAAAACAGCTAAAATATTTGATATCGTGTTAAGGATTTTAATATCCTTAATTTTGAAACCTGATTTATCTTTCGAAGAAAAAACAATCATCCCTTGGCAATTATTATTCTGTTTAATTGGTATAGCAACAATAGATTGAGCACTATCCGATGTGTATATTTCCTCATGAGTATCATATGATAAATTATCAACATTTTTATCATAATAAAAATCTTTATGATTTCTAATTTGTCCTAAAACTCCGGTATTTAACGGAATTCTAATATATTGTTCCTGCAATACCGTATTCGAAGATCCAATCGAAAATCTATTAATTGTTTTATTATTATTTATCTCAACTACCGACATAAATGAGACATTCATAATTTTTTTTATAGATTGAAAAAGAGGCCCAATTACACTTTTTAAAGATTGATTGTCATTTAAAATTTTTACTGTTTCAAAATTAACCCTCTCATTAGTTTGATAAAAATTATCTTTTAATTTTGAAACTCTTTGTTGGATGCGGCTAATAATTAAATCAAATGACACTTTAATAACTTTTTCTATTTCCTGAGTTGCATCCTCGGTTTTGTTCCCCCATAGAAGAACTAATCCAAATGTTTTACCATTGTATCTCAATTGATGAATTATCATAGGTCTATCATTTTCAACATCAATTTGCTCGACAATGTATTTCTTTAAATCATCTTTATTATTTCCACATGATTGGAAATTTATATTAGTTTCCAGTTTTTCAAGTGAAATTTTTAAATCTTCTGTGATACTTGAGGTATTTATCAATTTCACTGATGATTTAGATTGAGAGAATAAATATACTGCACCTGAATCTAACTCAAAATCATTAACAACATGTTTAACAGTTGATTTTATAACTTGATAAATTCTTGATTCAACATTAAGTAATTGATCAATTTTTTTAACAATATCAAATCTAACTAAATTTTCTTGAGTAATTTTTCGATACGTTCTTGATATGGGAAGCCAATTTGACAGACCATTTAATAAAAACGCTATTCCGATAATATTCCCTATCCAAACAGATATTCTAAAAAATATTTCCGTAGCTATAAAAGGAGTCGTATTAAAAAATCCATGTATATAAAAAACATCCATCAGAGATATAAATGTCATCAAAGAAATACCGCCGGCTATATATTTATACGATCTTTTATCTTCCTTGATAATAATATTCTTAATTCTGGACAATAAAATCAGTATCATCAAATAGAAAATTACTGTAATAAATTCAATACTCATTTCCATTACTAAAACCTCCATAAAAAAAACTTTCTCTATAGTAGTAATTATCGGCATAAATTGCTGTGGGCTTAGAGCTTGCTTCCTATGGTCAACTACTACTTTCTATTGGAATAATCCAATAGTCAGTAAAATGAAAAAATCTAATTTCTCCATAGTTGAACCGTAAACTATTGACTGTATATAACTTGACATCTATCAAATTTCCGGCATTTCTCTTGCCTTACTAAAACTTGAAAATGAAACAGAAATGATTGAAAATATCAGAAGGAGGCATGATGCATTTAAAAAAACTACTTGGGTTGGCATTAGCTCTTGTACTATCTGGAGCAATTCTATTAATAGGATGCTCCGATACAATAGAGATTGTATCTCAACCTAATGACAGCTTTGCTTCAGGAAGTGAAGCTTTAAGCTGGTTTCCTTTAGCTGAAGGATACCAGACTGTTTACAACGTCAAAGAAGCTGACGGAGATAACAAAACTATCTCATTTATTGCAGGTAAAAGTGTTGAGTTTCAATCTGGAACAGCTATTGAATGGCTGTCTAATGATCCAGTATCAGGCTCAGATACCGGTTATTTCCAATATACTAATGATGCTGTTTATTATTATGATTCCAAATCAAGTACAGGTGAAAAAATTATCCAGCTTCCATTAACACTTGGAAACAGTTGGAATAGGACCGAAACTATCTCTGATGATTTGCTAACTAATTTTGACGATGTAATAACCGGTTCCAAAGATACTGTAATTGTTATTCCGTTAAGTAAAAATCTACCAATTATCGGCGAAGTAACGATGACAGTCGAAGAAGCCACAGCACTTCAATTGGAAGAAATTGATAATTCTTACAGCTCAGCTGTAAGAATCTCAGTACCAAGTTCATCAACAAAAACAAATTACTATTGGTTTGTTCAAGGGGTTGGATTAGTCAAATATGTAATTGGTGCAACAGATAGTTACACTAATGGAGAGATTGTAGCTGAACTGGTTAATTACGGAATAGCTCAATAAATTATCACATATTCATTCCACAAAAAACCCGCCAATCAATAATCAATGGCGGGTTTTTTATAACAACGTCGGGCTTAGCACTCTGTTATAATTTTTGAAATGAGTTTTACTGATTAGTTTTAATATTTGTTCACCATGTAGTTGAACCAACTCCTGTCCGGCTTGATCAACTTTAGCAGAAGCACCTCGCGGAATTTGATAATCATATTTGTCAGACAAGTATTCCATCTGTCTCAAAAATTCAGCCCGGGCAATAATTGATGCCGCAGCAACTTGAGTGACAGCTTCTCCCCTGACAATCTGCTTCAATTTAATTGACTGTCCTAATTTTTTCAATTCACCACTGATATGGTCAATTTTTCCGAATTTATCGGAAATAGCTTTATCACATTCCTGCTTCTCATTCAGAAGAGAGATACACCTGGCATGACCCCATGCAAGAAGTTTGTTGAGGTTTTTTATCTCTTTATACCTTTTATTATATTCATCCGGCATAATTGTCACCGTAACATAATTAAAATTATCACGCAAAAATTTATCAATCTCGATAATTCTTTTCTCGCTCAATAACTTCCCATCTTTTACACCATATGCTTTTAATTGGGGAATTTCGGAATTTTCTGCTATAAAAGATGAAATAACTAAGGGGCCGAAAAAATCACCTTTGCCAGATTCATCGACCCCTATAATTTTTAAGGATTGGGACATAAACTAATTTGAACGCTCAAGATATTCGCCGCTTCGTGTATCCACCTTAACCTTGTCACCCTCTTTTATAAAAGGAGGAACTTTTACCTCCAAACCAGTATTTAACTTTGCTGGTTTAGTAACATTTGTCACAGTGTCGCCTTTGGCGGCTGGCTCCGTCTCAACAACTTCTAATATCACAGATGCGGGCAAATCAACCGATAAAGCTTCATTATCCAAAAAGAGAACCTTGTATTCACTATTTTCAATTAAATACCATTTTGCATCTCCAAGATTATCTGTTGGAATTGATATTTGTTCGAAAGTTTTCGTATCCATAAAGTTAAATCCATCCGGATCTTCATACAAATATTGCATTCTCTTTTCTTCCATATCCGGAGGTTTAAAAGAATCATTGCTTGAAAAAACTTTTTCAACGATCCCACCGGTCTTGATATGCTTTAACTTGGTTCTTATATTTGCTTTTCCACGTCCCATTTTAAAATGCTGGTAGCTAACAACATAATAAGGCTCATCGTCAACTAATATACGTAAGCCTCTTCTAAAATCTGATGGCGAGTACATATTTCCTCCTATTAAAATCGAACAAATATAATTAAAAAATCTACAAACCCAAGTGATTTTTAAGTTATTAAATCTTTTTCTTTGATTTTTTTATTTGGAATAAATTTTGATGATAAAGGTAAAATAACCTTAAAAATTGTTCCCTGTCCGGAAATTGATTCTACGGAGATATTACCGTTATGAAGAGTTATGATTTTGCTCGCCAACGGCAGACCAAGACCTGTCCCTGATGGACGTGATGAATAGAAAGGAGTAAATATCTTATCTAAATTTTCGGTTTCTATACCGCCGGCATTGTCTGAAATTGTTAATTCCACTTTTTCATTATCTTTAATAACATTGATATCTATTATCCCAGCCATTCCATAATAAGCATTATTCGCGTTCTCAATTATATTAACGATAGCTTGTTTTAACAATAATCTGTCAATCTCAACAGATAATTCTTTCTGGCAATTAAAATTAAAATCAATCAACTTAAATTCCAAACGGCTTTTAAAACTATTTATAATATCATTTAGATATGGTTTCAAATCAGTCGGTTCCAACATAATATTGTATGGCCTAACAAAATGTAAAAATTTCTGAATTAAATTCTCGGCTTCTTTGGATTCCTGAAGTAAGACTAAAATTTGATCTACTGGCAGATTATTTAATACCATTTTTTTTCTAATCAAATTTGCATATCCATTAATGGCACCAATAGAATTTCTTAACTGATGAGCCAATCCTCCAGACATTTCACCTAAAATCGCCATCTGTTTTTTAAATTCCAGTTCTTTTTTTAAATTTGCTAATTCGGTTACATCGGTAAAAAACAGACCAGCACCAATATAATTATTTGCCATATCTGATATCTTTGAAATTGTTATGCCAAGAATGATTTTTTCATTATCTCGCAAATAGGACATTTCAGTATATTTCAAATTCGAATTTGAAATCCTACATCCTTGAATATTCTCCCCAATTTTGGAATTAGGGTCAAACAGATTACTGCAATTTTTGTTTAAGAATTTTTCTGAATCAATTTTTAATATTTTTTCCGCAGAATTATTAATTGTCAATATTTTGCCGTCATTATCATAAGTGATAATTCCCGATAACATCGATGAAAGCAAGTAATTACTAAAATTCTCAAGTTTATCCGCACGATTTGTTATTTTTTCATTTAATATAAGTAATTGATTTTCTTTTTCTCTTAATTCACTAATCATTTTTTTATAGTCGTCAATCACCGCCTCGACATCATCTTCACTATTCTCAACTTCACGACCAGCATAAAAGGCTTCCATTTTCAACCTATTAAAAGGAGAAATTATGTAACGAGTTAAATAAATATATAAATAGATAATTATTAAAAATGATATTACTGAAAGAAATATGATAAACTTAACTGATTTATCCATATATGATAATATTGGTAACTTCTTTCCCAACAAAATCATGAACTTGCCAAATTTATTTTGAAAAGGATACCAAAAATAGTATTCTTGATTATCTGATCTATTCAAACTATTAAACTCAGCA
>QNAD01000106.1 GCA_003641345.1 Candidatus Zixiibacteriota bacterium
CAATAAAAATAGGAACAGATATTAAATTTAATAAAATAAATTTTTTATCACTTAGTATTTCTTTAATTAACTGGCTATGATCTTTTATAAATATTAATGTCAAAGGAATTATAAACATAAACGGCGGGGAAAATAGCCGCGTTTCTCTTGCCAGAGTAATTGTTAAAGTAGAAGTTGTAAATATTATGATTGTAAAAAGACCTCCCCATCTGAGCATGTTATAATATTTTATATCGTATCTGTTATTCTGGAAAATTTGGTAAATGCCTGTAAACCACATAAATCCAAATGAAATAATCGCTGAAAACAGAGTATCAATAATTCTTTGATAGTTATCAAAATTAAAATAAAAACAATTGAATCGGTTCTCTGCCCACCCTGTTTCTGTTCCGGTAAAAATTATCCGAAAAACAAGAAAAATGAGAGCTGTTAACGACAAATATTTAAGCAACCTAAAGTATTTTTGCCCTTGTTCATTTAAGAAAATAACTGACCAAATTAAGATGAATATTATGGTGGTTTCTCGGGCTAAAAGAGAAACGCTCATAAAAAATACTGACAATTGATATCTCTTCTCAAACAAATATATAAACCCATAAGGTATAAATAAATACATCCAAAAATCAGACCAGGTATATATAGGGGCAAAATGTGCTAAAATAACCGGAACTGAAAATCCGAAAAGCGATATCCCTATTAGAGAATAGTAATGATTAAAATTTAAAATCCTTAAGTATTTGTAAAATATAAGAATCATTAGCAAGTGCAACATATAGTGAAGAACAAAAAACGAGATTTTATATGGAATTTGAAAATTATCATAACAAAAAGTTAGAATATTAGTTGTCAAGGGTCTGATTTTAAAAGGTGTCCAATCTCGGTGTAGTTCCAACCGTTTAGTCCATTGCTCATAAGATTGATTCATGGTACTCGGTGCAAAATAATGAAAAGATAAAGATATCAGAACCAAAATTAGAGCTAATACCCAAACGATATACCACTCTCGATGAGGGATTTTTACAATATTCATAATTTAAAATATTATATCATTTTAAAGCTGATAAATCACCAAAAAATTTAATTGTTCAAAATTTGCACAGTTTAAAATAAAAACCAAAACAGTTAAAATCTTTAAAATATAACCGATATATAAGGAAAACTGACAATTTTGCTATTTTTGGAATGAAATTATTTTGAAAAAACAAACAACAATAATTTACATTACCTAATGAGGAAAAATGAGAAAGAAAAGACTCGATGATATTCTTCTGGATCAAACCCAGGTAACCGAAGCTCAGATTAAAATAGCTCTAAAACACCAAAAAATATATGGCGGGCGTTTTGGGTCTCTTTTAATGCATCATGGATTTATCAATGAAGAAAATTTGGTAAACGCATTAGCAACTCAATTTGAATGCGAGGGTGTAATTATTTCAAATTTGACTATTTCTGATGATATATTAAATCTAATACCCCCGGATATTGCCACTTCAAGAATGGTAGTTCCGTTTGATTATGACGAAAAAGACAATACTGTCTATGTTGCTTGCGAAGAACCTGACAACCAAAACTTAATTGATGAATTAAAATTCATAATTCCTGATAAAAATTTAAAATTATATGTAGCCGCCGAATTAGCTCTTGTAAATATTATTACTATTTTTTATAAGCCTCAACTTGAGAATAATAAAACCCAAAAAAATCCTTATTCCGGAACTTCCAAATTATCTTCCGATTTAATTTGTGATGAATTTGATGACATCTCTGATATCGTTGAAATATCTTCCAAATCAGCCCTCCTTGTAACAGATGATGATTCTTATACTCCTCTTATAAAAATGTTGCTTGAAGAAGATAACTATAAAGTCATTACAACCAATTCAGCTGATGATGCAATAGATATTATCAAAGATAAAAAATTTGATGTTGTTTTTATTAAAGATACCGTCTCCGGAGATTATCTTGATTTGATTGACAGATTAAGAAAAAATTCTCCCAGTACGTTTGTCCGTTATTTTGAATCTACTACCCAAATTTTATTAAACGAGAAAGATAATGAATCGGAATATAGTTTAATTGAAAGAAATCTGGAAATATTTTTATCACTTCTTTCTATCAAAGATAAAAACAACATAAATCATAGTGGACGGGTTGGAGAATATGTAAAAAAACTATGTGATATATTAGGATTGCCTCTCAAAGATAAAATGCTTGTTGTTAATGCAGGTTATATTCATGATTTGGCTCGCTTTTATTATCCTTCTCTAAGCAATGAAAACTATAAAAAGGTTATCAAAGAAACAGTATCACTTCTTACTTCATTCAATTACGATCCGGTTGTAGTTGAAATGATAAGATCGATGTATATAGACTTAAAGAAAAAATATACAAAAAGATTACCTATTGAAATTCTCGGCGGAAATATTATTACAATTTGTGATCTTTATTGTAAGAATATCACCAACGAACAACAACTGACTGTTGATAGATTCGAAATCCTTAAGCAAAAGTTTCAAGACCTCAAGGGACATCTTTTCTTGCCCGAAGTTGCAAAAGCTTTTATGAGATTGATTCAAAAAGAAATGCTGAACAGTAAAGCCATTAACAAATTCAGTCAAATTTTAATTTATTCTAATCTACCCGAAGGTATGTTACCGCTGGAAACCCATTTAAACAAAGAACGATTTAGAACTATTACTGTTAATAATATTAATACTTTTATTAAACTTTACAACAGAAGCAACCCAGATATTATTCTTTTGAATCTAACATCTAATAAAGCTGATATTATTGATACTGTAAATATGATGAAAAGTGAAAATATCCATTTCAATGAAATCCCAACTTTGGTGTTAACCAATAATGATTTAATCGATCAGATTCAATCTCTGACTAAAGAAGGTATTGAAGATATTATTGAACATCAATTAAATCATGATTTTATTGTAATGAAAATAAAGAAAATTAGAGATCGTACTGAAAAAAGAGCCACCAGGCAAAAGTCTGTAATTAAAGGTGAATCTTCTACAAAAGGGAACCTGTCTGATTTAAACCTAATAGACCTGCTACAGGCTTTGGGACCAAGTCAACGCACCGCTAAAATCAAAGTGGAATCTGCTCACTCCGAAGAAGAAGAACTAATTATTTATCTACATCATGGTAATATTATTTATGCGGAATTATCCGGAATTAAAGGCGCCGATGCCGTATATCAGGCATTGGGATGGCCAAACGGAACCTGGTCGGTAGAACAAATCAAAGAAGATAATCTGCCAGAGCCTAATAATGAAATTCCTAATGAATCAATTCTGATGGAAGGTTGTCGGTTAATAGATGAAACAACATTCACAAAAAAAGTGAATGTATAAATTATTATTGTAATTTTTCAAATTTCTTAATTTTGTCTTTTTGACGATCCCTGATAGATTCTGGAATTTTATCATCATATTTAAAAAATAATTCTACGATTTTATCTATTTCTAATTCGTTTTTAGATTTCTTATACAGAAGATACAAATTGTAATCACACTCAATCAAATTGTAATAATTCCCCGGTTCTTGAGATAACTTTTCTCTTAAATATTTATACTGCTCAATTGCTTTTGGATAATTACCTATATCTAAATAAGATTTAGCTAACGCCCATCGGAATAGTTTTCCATCTGGGAAATATCCAAGAAGCTCTTCACATGCCGTAATAGAAGAATCATATTTTTTTTCATTCATCCAAATCCAGATTAGAGCATTCAATGAAGAATAACAGGAAATTACAGAAGAATCTCTTGCCAGATATAATTCTTCAATACCCTTTTTTTTATCATTGCTAAACAGACCGATAGTTCTTAACAGTCCGGCTTTGACAGATTTCCAATAGTGAAAACCGCCCAGTCCCATATAGAGGTCATAAAGTTTATATCTTTTCAAACCATTTTCGTAGTTGCCTTTAGCTTTATAAGCTAATTTTAAAGCAGAAAAACCGGAACCGAACCTGGCTTCATATAATGAATGATAAATACGGGCATGTCCTCTAAACAGATACATCCATGCGGCAGTAGTATCATCACAATTTTTTAATTTTTGTTCGGTGAAAATATAAATAGAATCAAGAATTTTCAGAAAACTCTCACCATAAATATTTTCTTCTTTGTCAGAACTATTACTAAGCATCATTGATGCTTTCATCATATAACCACCCGGATCATCAGGTGAATTGTCAGTAAATAAAGTTACTAAAGAATCTGCCTGTGAGAATTTATCATTAAAAAGGTAGTTCTCTGTAAGAAGAAAAAACTCTCTTTTCTCATCAGTTAGATAGTCAGCTTTAGATATTTGCAAACAAAATATCAGAATGATTGGAAACAGGTAAAAAAACCTGGAATATTTTTTCATTTTAGTAACTTATCTAAATTTTCGTGAAAGGTAAATCAAAAAATTATAAGATTGAATAGCTCGGCGTAAACTTAATTCTTTTACCACAGATTTGTGGTTTTACGAATATTCTGGAATCTCAAATTTTCTTATAGGAGTTATTTCGGCTAAAGAAATAGCAATTGAATCGTTTATTTTTTTAACATGATTGAGAATCTATTTCGTCCATTTTCGTCATAATACGATTTTTTAAATCACCAAGGCTAGCCAGTGGATTGTCGTTTTTTAGTTTGGTTTCAATAAAATCATTAATATTATTTTCCAGCTTAAACATTTTAAAACAGTCTTTACATTTGGAGAGATGTTCTTTGATCTGTTTTTCGTCAATGTCTGAGACTTCTTTATCAATGTAATCGTATAAAAGTTCGAGTGCTTCTTGGCAATCCATTATTTCAAATCCTTGATGTAACCGTTTTTGATAGCATAATCATATAGTTCTTTTTGCAACAATTTTCGACCTCGATGTAATCTCGATTTTACGGTTCCAAGTTGCAAATCGGCAATTTCAGCAATTTCCTGATATGAAAAACCCTCTAAGAAAGAAAGAATAATTACTACCCTAAAATCATCGGGAAGGTTTTCAATAGCTTTTTTGACATCATCATCAAAAACTTTAGCGAATAATTGTTTTTCAGGGTCCTCCATATTTACATCGGATGCCAACTGACCAATAAGGAAGTTGTCATCTATTTCATCGACATTAACCGCCACGGGCGATCTCGATTTTGAACGATACTCATTGATAAAAATGTTGGTCATAATCTTAAATAACCACGCACGACAATTTGACCCCGGTTCAAATTTATCCCAAAACCGGTAGGCTTTTACTATCGCTTCCTGAACCAAATCCTCGGCATCTTTATCATTTTTTGTCATCCGAAGAGCAGTTCTAAATAAAGCATCCATATGAGGCAGAGCTTCATTTTCGAAGCTTTTTCGCTTTAACTGTATCGTTTCTTTTCCGAGAGCCATATTCAGTTTTTCCATCCTCTCAAATCTGAATAAGACAATCGGTTATCTATTAAAACAAACATCATGGTAACTCCGAAAGTTCCCTTATCTTGAAAATAGTTGAAAATACACTCAGCGTAATAAAATTCCTAAGTTATATTACACCAATACCTTGACAAATAAGTTCACTAAAAGATACTTAAGCAGAGTAGAAATCACAAGTATAAATTTAATTTGGGAAAAACCGAAACCTACCCGATATATAATTCCATAATGATCAGAAATAACAGTGTCATGAATTTTGTGTAAACGGTTAATTAGTTTTTTTCAAATTCCGGAAAGGTCTGCCTTATATTTTTGAAATTTTAACTGGTCGGTCAAGCTCTGTTCTTACAGCGGTTGCAATAACATTTTTTGTTATAGGTTTTTTTATGAAAGCACCAGCTCCCAGTTCCTGAGCTTTGAAAACTTTATCCGATTCTGAAAATCCTGATAAGATTATTGCTTTTTGGTTAGAATTAATCTCAAGTATTCGTTCGTATGTTTCCGCTCCGTCAATTCCTCCCGGCATCACCATATCAAGAATAACTAAATCCTGAGGATTATTTTTCAAGAAATCAACAGCTTTTTCTCCACTTTCAACAACATTAACTTTGTATCCCAATTTATTAAGAAGCAATACCGCAACATCACGTTGGATTTTATCATCATCTACAAGCAGGATTGTTTCATTGCCGCCTAAGATGCCATTGGATTTACTCTCAACAATATCTTCTCTGGTAACAGGAAAATAAATGTAGAAAGAAGTGCCATAGCCAACTTTACTGCTTAAATCTAAATATGCATTATGATCTTTTAAGACAGCATCAACAACACTTAATCCAAGTCCGGAACCGCGTACTTTGTCAGTTGTTTTGGTTGAGAAAAACGGGTCAAGGATTTTTTGAATAATATCGTTTGGGATACCACATCCTGTATCGGAAATAGTTAATTTTACATATTCCCCTTTGGGGACACGTCCAAACGAAATTGAAGTATCGTCTGCATAATAATTTTCAGTCTTAATAGAAATATTTCCAACATTTTGCATAGCATCTTGAGCATTGACAAATAGATTAGTAAGCATGCGGTGAATTTGAGCACTTCCGCCTTTTATATTCAATAAGTTTTCACTAAGATTCAATTCACAAATTATATTTTTAGCTCGTAATTCCATTTCTTTGGCTGCCTGCAATACAATTTGATTTAGATTTAGAACGTTCTGCTCATAATGCCCTCTTCGTCCCATAGTCAAAAGGTCTTGGTTGATATTGGCAATTTTCTGAGCGGCTTTTTCTATATCATCTAAATATGCTCTTGCTTTGTGGTCGTGTGGAAGGTCATCTTTAATCAGTTCAGGATATGCCATTATGGGGCCTAACAAATTATTGAAATCGTGCGCAACCTGTCCGGCAATAGTACCTGCCATTTCAAGCCGGTCGGCGCGTGATTCCAACTGTTGAAGGCGTTTGATTTCGGTGATGTCACGATTGCTACCGCGTTGCCCAATATTCTTTCCGTCTATATCATAAACAGTCTGGCGTATGTGACCAATCCATCTAATATCTTTGTTTTTAGTGATAATACGAAATTCTATTGGTGAAATTTCGCCGGATTCAAGAACTTCATGATTATGGTCTTTAACAAAATGAATATCTTCGGGGTGAA
>QNAD01000107.1 GCA_003641345.1 Candidatus Zixiibacteriota bacterium
CGATATTTATACATCGGTGAAAGTGTCATTTAAAGATGCAATTCTTGGCACCAAAGTACAAGCTGAAACGCTTACAAAAAAAATAGCGATGACTATCAAGCCGGGCACCCAGCCGGGAACGCTGATGCGTCTTAAAGGGATGGGACTTGCTGTAGGCGATAAAAATGGCGACCTGTTTGTGAAAGTTGAAATTGACATCCCGGAAAAAATCACTGACAAACAAAGGGAGCTACTGAATAAATGGAACGAGTAGAGTGATGTTAAGAGAAATTTTTCATGAAATAGATTATTATCTCTCAAAATTATCAGAACTTCATGAAGAATTGGAAAACGCTTGGAAGAGTAAAAGTAATGCTATAATTGCGGACAATGATAACATCTTATTTAATGAAAAAGGATGGGATTATGATGTTAGATATCCAATAATTTCAAGAAGTTTCATGTTTGTTAGTGTTATGGCGTTCGTTGAAGCAAGGTTTGAAACTATTTGTAGAGCAATTGATGAAATTGCTTTTGATAAGTTTCGATTATCAAATAATAATAAAAGCTCTTGTTTATTTTCAAAGTTCATTCGTAGACTCATATTCAGAAATGAACACACACCTAAAATTATTTATTTATGTGACAAATTTCTAAAAGAAAAAATAGGTATAAATTATAATAGCGTATCAAAAACAGAATTAAAGTTACTAAGTTTGATTCGGAACAAAATTATACATTCTAATTCCGTATTTAATAAAAAAGAAATAATTAAATTTAATAAACGAATTCAGAAAGTTCAAAAATATAACAGTATTCGCTTTAGTGATGAAAGTAGTAAAGTAATTATTGAAAAGGATTTTGTACATGATGTTACACTTAGCTACAAACAAATGTTTAATGAGATAAATGTTCAGCTAATTGATAAAGGGATAATTCAAAAACCTTCAACTATGTTAGATAAATAAGTCATAGGGAAGAACCCTTTAGTGGTTCTGCCAAAAGAATCTTAAAATAACAAGTACAGAAAAAAGAGCAGGCCTCAAGACAAAGAGAGACCTTCCCTACTATTTTCGCTTACAGGTAGCCCACCGCTTGCGGTGGGTTTATGTTCAATTCAAAAGCAGTAGGTTCTCCACTATAGGCGGATTTACACAAATTTCCAGGACCCACCGCAAGCGGTGGGCTACCCCTTTGCCACTCAAATCATCAAAAACATGAAGTAGATGGCATAGCCACTTTATTATTTCGCAAGTAGCAATAGAATTCAAAATGAAAAAGAAACAAGAAAACCTAGGTTCCTGTTTTCACAGGAACGACAATAAAAATAACGGTAGCATAAATAATAGTGGGTAAATATTTTATTATGTTTGAAGTTATCTAAACTTTTCAAGTTTCATCCTACCCTTACTACTATTTTGAATAATAATCAAAACAAACTTGTCGCCTACTCTTCCCCACCAAGATATTTGATTGCTTCTTTTTTGAGGGCATCTCTATCAAATCCATCAAGACCAATCGTATCTAAAAATTCAAGAAAACCTTTATCAATTTGACCAATAGACGACCGCCCGAATGATTCCGGCGTATTATCATCTTTTTTTCGTTCAAATTTCAGATCCAGCGCAAATGATTTGTGGCGTAACTCATTGATAACATTTGTGGGCATCGTTTTGATTGTTTCTGCTGTAATATTTGCAATTTTCAATCGGATAATTTTATTAGTATTACCTGCTTTTTCAACTTCGGATTTGATATGTATAGCAAGTTCGTCCCCTCGTTTGCCATTAGCATCAATAACTTTTATATCAACCATCTCTCTGGTCTTGATTTTATGAAACTGCACTTGAAACGGCTCTAAGTTGACCTCTAAAAACCCTTTCTCGCTCTCTCTCTCGGCTTGTGAGAGCCGTTCGGTTGAACCGGCATACCATGCAGTAGAACTTACCTTGCAATAGTTATGAAAATGCCCTAATGCGGTATAATCAAATTTATCCATAAGATTTAAAGGAATTTCCTGCTCCCCCAAATCAGCCATCGAAAACTCAGGCATTCCGGATGCTACCCCATGCATCACAAGAATATTATATTTATAATTTTCATCCGGAACCAACTTATCCATCTCAATTTTCAAAAGGTCATGAGACAAACAATGAGGCAGGGCAAAGATGCAAGTGTCCTTGATTATAACTTTTTTAAGTTTGGAATCGCAGGCTACATAAAGATTCTCTGTTTGTTTAAAAATTTCTACTGCCGCTCCGATATGCGGTTGTTTTGGGGCATCATGATTACCGGCAATTAAGACTGTTGGGATTTTATTTTGTTCAGCTAACCGATGGAATTGTTCTCCTGCAATAGCAATTATTTTATTGAATGGTCTGACATTATCAAACAAATCTCCGGCATAAATACAAAAATCCGGCTTTAATTCTATAATTTTATCAATAGTATCAATAAAACTATTGATTATATCTTCCTGTCTTAAAGTAAGCCCTGACTTTCCTTTTTTAGGATGGTTTTTCCCTGCCCCCAAATGACTATCTGAAAAATGACAAAATTTCATAAGAGGAATATACACAGATTAAATAGTAGATGAAATCACAAACTTAAAAAAATTTTAATTAGAGTATAAAATTAAATATCTTAAAGAAAATAAGAGAGAATAAAATTATGCTATAAAATAAACAAGCTATGCTTGCAGTTAGTAAATTTCGTAACGGGAGATTCTATCTCTTAGGGTATTTCGCGAGATGCCTAATATTTCAGATGTTTTCACCTGATTGCCGTTGAGTTGTTTTAAGCAGGAAGAGATAATCGCTTTTTCAAATGAGGATTCCATAAGTTGAAAAATTTGACCGGGGAAACTGGCGATAAGCTGTGGCATAATCGGTTCTACAAATTTCAGGAAATTTTCAGTGTAATCATCTTTCAACTCACTGATTGAAATTTCCGGCTTCCCTTTGTCTTCAGTAAAAGCAGGAAAATCTTCTATCTCAAGCTTATCCCCCTTTGACATAACCATAGCTGTATGAATATTATTTTCCAACTCTCTAACATTTCCAGGCCATTGATACTTTAACAAAGACTGCATAGCTTTTTTTGAAACCGGCTTAAGTTGCTCACCTAACTGTTTAGAGAATTTTTCACTGAAGTGTTCTATTAAAAGCGGGATATCTGTTCTTCGATCTCTCAGCGGTGGAATGTAAATGGAGAAAACTTTAAGGCGATAAAACAGATCAACTCTGAAAGCCCCTTCTTTCATGAGTTGCACCAATGATTTATTAGTTGCAGCAATAAGCCTGACATCAATATCTATAGGTTCATTTCCGCCTACGCGTTCAAATTTTTTCTCCTGAAGAACTCGCAGAAGTTTTGACTGGGTAAGCATTGACATATCACCAATCTCATCCAAAAATAAAGTCCCTGAATCAGCCTGCTCAAATTTACCAATTCTTTTAAAATAAGCTCCTGTAAAAGAACCTTTCTCATGACCAAAAATTTCCGACTCTAAAAGAGTTTCATGCAAAGCAGCACAGTTGACAGATAAAAAAGAATTATTTTTTCTTTTGGAATTACGATGGATTGCCCGTGAGACCAATTCTTTACCAGTTCCGGATTCTCCGAATATAAGTACGGCGGCATCAGTTTTAGCAACCTGCCCGATAAGTTTTGAGATTTCTATAATTTCCGGAGATTTTCCAATAATTTCATTAACACCAAATTCAAGAACTTCTTCTTCTATTGGCTTGAAGGGAGTATTGATAGAAGAATTATTTACAGCTTTATTAACTGTATCTACTAATTTTTCAATATCAAATGGTTTGGTCAAATATTCATAAGCTCCTTCTCTCATAGCTTCCATTGCATTTTCAGTTGACACAAAACCAGAGATAACTATGACCGGAAGTTTATTGTTTTCTCTTTTTATTTTCTTGAGAACTTCCAGACCAGAAAGAGTAGGCAAATTAACATCGAGCATTATCAAATCTAAATCATCATGACTTTGAACATAATTTTCTACCGATGTACTGTCATCTAAAAAGTCAAAATTAAACTTCCCTGGGTCAAATAGATTTGCCAGGGAAAGAGATAAGTCTTTGTCGTCATCTACTAATAAGATTTTTTTCACTTTTTTTACCTTCCAAATATATAGCTTATATCGGAAGGTATTATTTTTTATATAGGACTTTTCTCTATGAGATTTAAAATAAATCAATAAAAATAAAAATAATTTTAAAAGAAAAATAAATTCTTTTCAAAATGAAACAGACTTTAAAAAGATATGCAAAATTGAGCAGAATAATTACTGAAAGAAGCTACTCTTCATCAGATAAAAATTTCACCGAAGTACCAATCCAAAAAAAGTTTGCCAGTATATCTAAAACAAGGCTTCCTATTAATAAGATGTAAACCAACTCCGGTTTAAATTTTTCTATGATTATTTCAGGATGATTATTCACAAAAGAAATTAATATCGGACCTGACAAAACTATACCAGCCAGAAATAGACAGGTCATAGGATTATTGATAAAATGCCTTACTGAAACAGAAATTGACTTCAGCACCGACCAACCATAGATAGATATCCCAGGCACAACAAAATAAAACAAAGCAAATACAAATACAAATATGGACGGCAACATTAGATATTCAAAAACCATCTGTCTTCGAGGGGAACTCCATAAAAAATCTTTTAAAAGTTCGGGTAGTCCAATACTTATAATAAGTAATAAACCGTTTATAACCAACCACCCAACTATCAATGCCCCCCACGATTGCTTAAGAGTTTTTGTGAACTTAACTTTTGTATTGCCATATCGCTTATAAAATTCTCTGGCAATAAACCCTAATAATAGCCCTTCGAATATTAAACCAAAAATAAATTTAGCCCAACCAAAATACAAACCTAATAATAAAAAATGACCGGAATAATGGGTGAAAAATTGGAACTGTTTATCTCCAAAAATTTCAGACCAAATAGATATTATATAATAAAATAGTGGGGATGAAAAATTATGATGGGCATATAATATCAACCAGTTAACAAACAAATAAATAAATAGCATTAACCAGATTCTACCGGCAAATATATTCCTAAGAGTACTCAGAAAAAGTCCGATGAACCTATTTATTCTATCTAAGGCATTCATCAATTATCTTGTAACAGAAACTATATCAGAACCAGTTTCTACTCCATGCCTATCAACTACAAATATCTGATAATAGTTAATGCCGGTTAAAGGCACCGAGTTCATGGTTGTTGTGTTTATATTATTTATTATAGAAATTGACTCCGAAGCATCTAAGACACCGGCATCAGTTGTATCAGCCGCCCTTTTGATTTCATAATGATCAAAGTCAGATTCACTGGAAACAGTCCAGCTTAAATCTACCGTAGAATCAACAACAAATTGAATTGAAAGTTGTACTTTTTCCGGAGGAGTATTGTCAAAAGTTATAGCGGAAACTTCATTTGATGCATTTTTAAATCCGGCATTCGTTATTGTATAAAGAAGATAGTTATATGTTGAATTATAA
Source organism: Candidatus Zixiibacteriota bacterium (assembly GCA_003641345.1). Next base: position 5,518 of record QNAD01000107.1, read on the forward strand.
TCCAAGTCAGAATCAGTAAAAGTTGTGGTTCCCGATGAAGTAATAGTTGCAATCAGTTTAGATGATTCCGTTACAGGTGAATTAACATCTCTATAAATTTGATACGCATAATAATCAGAATTAGTTGACTGGGTCCAACTTAATGAAATCTCATAGGTGGATATCCCAAGAGCGGAAAGATTAACAGGTTTGGGAATGCTGTAAATATCTATAGTTTTTTCACTTATTTTAGAAACAGAATTTCCTGCAACATCAACAAAAGTACCAATAACTTCCCCTTGAATCAGACTAAAATCAGTTGGTACTTCAAAAAATCCAGAGTAGATTCCGTCATCAGCTATATTATCAAAATCTTCTCCATTATCAAATAAATCAATTGTTCCACTACCTGTAAATACAACAGAAGCTAACCCGTCTGTTTCAGAAGTGTATAATTTCAGTATAACAGTATCTGCCGTAACTATTGTGTCCTGATTAGTGTAAATTATAGAATCAATTTCAGATTCTGTATCAAAAATAATAGACGAAGAAATTATCTCCGATAGATTGCCGTCACTAAATTGAAGCCTTCCATATACTGTTTTTTCTCCATCATTATCAGAGAGAGTAAAACGAGGGTTTGCTGTAAATGTTAAATATTCAGCATCTGTAAATTGATTGTTTTCAGACAAAATATAATGAGATGTACCCGGAGGTGAAGTAAACTGAATAGTTACATCTTGCGAATTTGTATATTCCGAATCACCATTAATTCTCATTCCAACTAAAGAGATTCGGGCATTAATAAAACGGGACTGTTCTCCTACAATTCCATTATTTGAAACAGCAGAAACTGTAATTCGATAAGTTTGATTAATATCCAATTCTGTGAGAAGATAAGATTGAGAAGATGTAGAGTATGAGATTATCGGTTCAATTCCGGTTGTATCACCATTAGTATATTCTATGTCATAAACATTGATAATATAACTGCTAACCGTACTTGAACTACTCACCTCCCAATTTATAGTCGCCTGACCATTCCCAATAACAATATTTAGGTTGGAGGGGATAATTTGAAATTCAGTTAATGCTCTTGCCGGATCTCTTGATTCAATATATCTGTCACAACCACAAATAAAGAACATCAACAATACTATTACTGAAATTTTCAATTTTGTATTCATAATAAATTTACTACTCTAAAATTTCTTTGAAAGAGTTAATTTCACCCCATCTTTATATGAACTCGGCATCAATGAAAATCCTTTTATAGCCACCGTCTGTTTTTCTATGGGAGAGAAAAATAATACATCTAAAATATTAAGACCATAGAGCCCAGCAACAACCCCAATAGAAACCCTCCGAATATTCTCTGAATCGTATGCATCATTTTGAGCTTCATCCAACTTAGTTTTAACAATCCTCAAATCATTGATATCACCAAATACTTTTACAGAATCATACTCATTAAGTTTTTGCTGATAATAATCATACTTATCATCAAAATCTTTATCAA
>QNAD01000108.1 GCA_003641345.1 Candidatus Zixiibacteriota bacterium
CCCTGTGTCCCAGCTTTTTAAATTAATTATCCCCGTAACTAATTACGTATATCCTTGAATAACAATTATATAAATAAAAACGAACAATTTTATTACATATTGCAGAGAACTATAAAGTTAAGTCTGTAAACATAATAAATATTGACAAAATAGAATATTATTATATACTTAATTTAATAAAAATTATTATTTTTAGACAATTTTCTTACCCTAAAAGAAAGATAAATACATGAGAAAAATGTTCAAGAACCACAAAAAAACTGCGCAATTATGTATGCTTTTTATTGTTTTAGGTTTAGTGCCTACAATTGCATTTTGTGGTGATTCGGTAATTTCCGGAGAATCTCCGGGAATGGGTAATCAATCTAAATTATTAGACCCTGTCTCTAACGTTAGCAGAGATTATCTTTTACAAGATTCGATGTATGCCAGTCGACAAAATTTACTATTCTTGGGGTTGGCTGAAATGACAATTCATACTCTATCCGTAAAAGGGAATGAAACAGCTTTTGATATCAATAGTCCGGATCTAACAAAAGATTTATCAACAAATTTCCGTGCATCTTTGTTTGCTGACGGCAATATTGGTAAGGGTCTTTTTGTACACGGCGTAACAGTTCTTGATTCAAAAATTGATGATGAGTACCGCGTTTATGATCCTTCTATTTTTAGATTTAAGATGTCTGTTGAATCAACAGAGCCTCTTTGGGATACATGGCGTTTTACAGGCAATAGCATTTATGACCCAAATTATCTGTGGGAATATTCTAATCTTGATACTCGTCTATTAACTCAACCTCAGGAAAAAGCGAGATTGGAACTTTTCGCAAAACTGGAATCTGATGATCATGGTTATATTGAAGGTGGTTCAATAAAACCAAGTTTTAAAGGTGCTCAGTTCAGTCTTTATAATCGTTCAATTTTTGGAGCTTATGCAGACTTAAAAAACAATTCATTAGGTATTGAAGCTGTTGGCGGAAAATTGGATGGCAAAAGATTCAGAGAAGGTACTTCGGTTGGCTTTCCGGCTGACGGTACCTCGGGACCATATTATTTGTCAAATGCTCCCGTAACTCGTGCAAGTGAAGAAGTTAAAGTAGAAATTCGAGATCGTTTTGATTTGACAACTCTTATTTCGTCGCGGCGGCTTATCCGTGATATTGATTATACGGTCGATTATGAGAGAGGCAGGATTCTTCTTTATCAACCTGTTCCAAGTGTAACAGCTGCCAATGATCCTATATATATAGTTATCACTTATGATTATCAAAGAACCAGTAATGATGAATTACTTGGTGTTCGATTGAACAATAAAATTAACAATTCAAACTCAACCAGCATCTCAATTCTTCATCAGTTTCAAGATAACAATGTAGCAACTGTTGGTTTAGAAGAACCCAAAAATCTTTTTGCAGGAGATGCTCTTCTTGATTTCAAAAGGTTTGGTTCTGGGTATATAGAAATTGCAGGTACTGAAAGTGACAATTATTCAGATGAAGATATGGCTTTGCGGGCTGGCTGGACAGTTAATCCTTTTGAAAAATTGAGAATCAATGCCGACATGCAACGTATTGAAGATAATTTTCAAACTTTTGGCAATGCCAATTTACAACCTACAACAAATCAGCAAAGACTTAACACCGAAGGTATTTATAATCTTACTGAAAAACAGCAACTCAATGGTTCATTTAGAAATATAAAAAACATTATACCGAATGGTTTAAATAACACATACGCTGGTACAAAGAAGGAAGATATTTATACTCTTTCTTATAAAAATCGTGAACGGGAGAGCTTGAATTTTGGGGCAGGGTTTGAATTAAGAAATACAAAAAATTCAGACAATCCTCTTGCAGAAAATAAACGTCAAAAACGGTTCATAGGTGATCTTAGCGGTAAGCAAGAACAGTTTATTTTTATAAATAATTTTGAGTATGGAACTCATTATGAACTTGTAACTTTACGCAACCTTGTAGCAGGGGGATTAGGTAACAATAATACTAATCAATTTTCTGCAACCGTTGCCAGCGAGCCTCGTCAGGGTACTCGAATTGAATTTACTCAAAGAATTCGCCTTGTGAAAGATAATGATACCGATTTATGGTCAGACCGTGAAGATGCAACGTTCTTTAATATGCGCACAAAGCATTCAAAGAATTTTAGAACTTTTACCACTTATGAGTATAAAAAATATACTGTTCCGGGTAATGACTTGAGTTTTTGGCAGTCAGACCCCAACAAGAAAGAACAAGCAGGTTCTATAGCTTTTGAATATTTGCCGGTAGAAAAGATTAAAACATTAGGTAAATTTACTCGACATGACCTTAATCAAGTCTGGACAGATTCAACTTTATCTAAAGTAGATGATTTCATGCTTGGGCAAGTTACTTATTTCTTCACTCACCATTTCTGGTTAGATGTTGAAACTGAATTCCATCAAATTAAACGGGAAGCCAATTTGAACTCACGTAATAAGACATGGGACTTTGGTGTACGGCTTCATTGGAATCGAGATAGATTAAATGAATTTACTGCCGGTTTAATACGCCGCTGGCAATTGAAAGAAGATGAACCGGTGCAGGAATTGAAATCAACAAATTACCTTCTTTTGCTGAATGGTTCTGTGGCTCTTAACAAAAATTTCTTTGCGTTGGCATCGTTCAAAAGATTTTTGCTTCGAAATATATACGAGGATGAAGAAACATTTATTAAGTTAGAAGCCGGATATGAAAATACAAAGAGATTTCGTATCTCAATCGGTTATGAGAGAATAGAGAATGAAATTGATGATATCTTCCCTGATAATTATTATCGAGGACACGGAATATTCACTCGTATAGTTGGAAAGTTCTAGGAGGTAATGAAAATGAATACAAATAAAAAATATCGTTCTGGAACTTCATTTATGATGTTAATATTATTAGCAATTTCATTCATATTTGCGAGTTCAATATCTGTGTCAGCTCAAGCTGAGAAGTGTCATCCTCCGGTAGCTGATTTTAGTGCGGAACCTACCGAAGGATGCTATCCGTTTGTAGTAAATTTTACAGATTTATCAACCGGTGATATAAGCACATGGTTATGGGATTTTGGTGATGGACATACTTCAACAGAAATAAATCCACATCATACTTATGACTTTTCCGGAGTTTATAATGTTACTTTATCGCTTACAGGACCATATGGTTCTGATAGCAAAACAGAAATTAGTTATATAACAATATTAGATGTTCCTACAGTAGATTTTTCATATGAAGTGACATCGGATTGTTCTGGAGCAAAAGTTGATTTCCAGAATCTTTCCGGTAATGCAACTTCCTGGTTATGGGATTTTGGCGATGGCAATACTTCTACAGACGAGAATCCTCCGACACATTCCTATTTTAATTCCGGAATATATACTGTTACATTAATAGCTACAAATATTTGTGGGTCTGTATCCGAGTCAAGCGAAATTAGTGTTATTTCCATCCCTGATCCGGTGGCTGATTTTCATGCAGACCAAACGGAAGTTTGTGTTGAGAGTGACGTAACATTTTATAATGATTCACAAAACGCTATTGAATGGCATTGGGATTTTGGCGATGGGCAAACTTCTTACGAACAAAACCCAGTGCATACATATACAATAGCAGGAGTTTATACTGTTACTCTAACAGTTAGAAATGATTGCGGAGAAGACTTTAAGATTAAAGAGATGTATATTAGAGTTATTCCAAATCCGATCGCTGATTTTACATCTAACTCTATTGTAACATGCCCTGGTGAAGCTGTAAGTTTTATTGACCAATCTACTTTTGCAAATACCTGGCATTGGGATTTTGGCGATGGGACTACATCAAATGAACAGAGCCCTACTCATATATACACCAACTCTGGTCAATATGCAGTTATATTGTATGTAACAAACGATTGTGGACAAGACACGGAAATTAGAGAGAACTACATTACTGTTTTTACAGATCCGGTAGCTGATTATGGATATGAAAGACTTGATGAATGCCATCCAAATGTTTTATGGTTCTATGATGTTTCTTCAAATGCAACTTCATGGCATTGGGATTTTGGCGATGGAAATACATCAATCGAACAAAACCCACAATATTTCTATGTTAGTAATGGAAGCTATACAGTAACATTAACAGCTAGAAATGTTTGCGGTGAGGACAATATTAGTAAAATTGTAACTGTAAATATACCACCTCAGCCAGAAGCTGATTTTTCTTTTGAAACAACTCCAACTTGCGATGGCGGTGTAGCTGTTTTCGCTGATAATTCAACTGATGCTACCTCATGGCTTTGGGATTTCGGTGATGGTGCGACATCAACAGATCAAAACCCAACTCATTATTATTTATATTTTCCCGGTTCTCATAATGTGACCTTAACGGCGATAAATTCCTGTGGTGAAAATTTGATAACAAAAACTGTAACTACTTCATCTTATCCTTATGCAAATCCGGAATTTACAGCTGATAAAACATCTGCTTGTACCGATGAAACTATTACTTTTACAGATCAATCCACTAATGCTGTATCATGGCATTGGGATTTTGGTGATGGTAATACATCAACTGACAGAAATCCTTCACATGCTTATTCTACTGCAGGGACTTATGATGTGTCATTACATGTTTATGATAGGTGTGGAAGAGATTTTACTGAGACTAAAACGCAATATATAACAACTGAATATAAACCGATTGCTGATTTTATGCCGATGTCGGGTGGTTTATGTATGGAAGATTATTTTAATTTTTCAGATTATTCTTCTTACGCAACTTCTTGGCATTGGGATTTTGGCGATGGTTCTTCATCAACTGCTCAAAACCCACAACATACTTATAACACTGATGGTATTTACACAGTTGTATTAACAGTTACAAATAGTTGTGGTCAAGACACAAAAACTATTGATATATCTGTTAATAAATCTCCCCAACCAGTAGCCGATTTCAGTTATGAAACAGTTCAGTATTGCTATATTAGTCAAGTCACCTTTACTGATCTATCATCAAATGCAATATCCTGGAGGTGGGATTTTGGTGACGGATCTACATCGACTGAACAAAATCCAATTTATAATTACCCTAATGCAGGGACATACACAGTTACGCTGATAGCAGATAACGAATGTGGACAAAATAAGATTAGCAAGACTGTAGTAATAACTGAGCATTCTTATCCAATGGCAGACTTCTCTTCTGATAAAACTGATGCTTGTGTAGATGAAACAGTAACATTTACAGACTTATCAAATAATGCAGTATCATGGTATTGGGATTTTGGCGATGGCAATACTTCGACAGTACAAAATCCTACTCATACATATGCAAGTGAAGGAGTTTATTCTGTTAGTTTAGAAATCTATGATGTATGTAGTCGCGGTGATTATGAAATCAAAGAACAATATATACATATACAAGCAGAACCGATAGCTAACTTCAGACCTGAATCTTATCATGTATGTACTGCCAATGAGATTCATTTTGTTGATTTATCAACTGGTGCAACTTCATGGGAATGGGATTTTGGTGATGGTTCTACATCAACACAACAGAACCCAGATCACACTTATGCAAATAGTGGGACTTATACCGCCACATTAAAAGTAATAAATGATTGTAGTGAAGATACCAAAAGTTTAGTTTTGGATATAAATATTATTCCCCGATCTGTTGCAGATTTTACTTACGAAACTATTCATAATTGTGATTTAGCTGTTATACAGTTTACAGACCAATCAATTAATGCTGATTCTTGGCATTGGGATTTTGGAGATGGTCATACTTCTACTGAACAAAATCCAAGACATGAATATTATTATGATAATACATATAATGTAACCTTAACAGTTACAGACATGTGTGGTGGAGATGCGACCACAAAGTCAATTACAATCATAATCCAGCATTATCCACATGCTGGTTTCGAAGCAATTACGGATGCATGTATTGGAAATCCTGTCAATTTTGACGATCAATCCTATTATGCTGAAACCTGGGAATGGGATTTTGGTGATGGTAATATATCGATTGAAGAAAACCCAACCCATACATTTATGGTGGCAGGACTTTACACTGTTTCTTTGAAAATAATCAACGATTGTGGTTCAGACACTTATGAACAAGACATATTAATCCACGGCAACTCAACAGCTGATTTTTATGCTGATAAAACTACTGTTTGTGTAAATGAATCAGTAGAATTCATTGATAATAGCGATGATAGCTCTTTTGATTCATATTCATGGCTATGGGATTTTGGTGATGGTGCAACATCATCTTCTCAATTCCCATCTCACCAATATTCACAAGCAGGGTCTTATACTGTTTCTTTAACAGTCAAGAACCTAAATGGTTGTGGAGGTGATACTGAGACCAAGGAACTTTACATAACGGTACTTCCGGCTTCGACTTCTGCTTTTATTGCAACTCCTGATCACGGTAATGAACCTTTAACTGTGAGTTTCACAAATCAATCTGTGCATGCTACTAATTGGGAATGGGACTTTGGAGACGGAACTACTTCTACTGATTGGACCCCACAGCATACCTATACTAATATTGGCCAATTTACTGTTACCCTTAATACTTATAATGAATGCGGTGACGATCAATCAAGTGAAGTTATTACTGTAACAGAACCGACATGCCAAGCTGATTTTGGCACAGAAGTTACATCTGGTTGTGGACCGTTTACAGCTTATTTCTTTGACCAATCTGATTGTGACGTGCTGGCATGGTCTTGGACATTTGGTGATGGAGGTACTTCAATAGAACAGAATCCACAACATACTTATGTAAATGTCGGTAGTTATGATGTTACTCTAACTATTACTTATGATGGTGGAACTGATACAGAAACCAAAACTAATTATATTACTGTCATTGCCCCGCCGACATCCGGATTTACAGCTAACCCTACAAATGGCAATGCACCATTAACAGTTGATTTCACTGACCAGTCGGTTGGTGCAA
>QNAD01000109.1 GCA_003641345.1 Candidatus Zixiibacteriota bacterium
AAGTAAAAGAATAAAAGTATTGGCTATTGATGATCAACCGATAATTTTGGAACTTTTGACCGCTATGTGTCGCTCATTGGATTATGATATTCAGACAACTCAGTCAGGGTCAGAAGGTGTTATGTATGCGGAAAATAAGAAATTTGATATAATATTTACTGATTTAGCTATGCCTGGAATATCAGGGTTAGAAGTTTCAAGTAGAATAAGGAAATTCAGACCCTATACACCAATAATTTTACTTACTGGTTGGGAAGCAAAATTAGATTCTGAACAACTATCTAAATCAGGTATTACTAATGTTTTATATAAGCCATTTAGGATAGAACAACTAACTGATATGATTAAATCCTCAGTTGTGTCAAATTCTTTATCATAATTGCTCTAAATAGTTAATTCTTATCTGTTTACTGCCGATATTCTATATTGAAAAGATGAAAGGCAACAAATGGATAAAATAACAATAATTCATGAGCTAAAGAATAACAAAAATCTTCTCTCTTTACCTCAGGTTTTATCTGAAGTATTGGAAGAAGTTGGAAAAGAAGATTATTCTGCTGATGTTTTAGCAAAGATTATTCTAAAAGATCCCTCTCTTACCGCACGACTATTAAAAATGGCTAATTCGCCTCTTTATCAGATTGTTAGTGAAATCAAAACGGTTCACCAGGCTGTACAAAGATTAGGTGTAACAACAGTAAAATGTATGATGTTATCGGCATCAATTTTTAATCCAGATATGGTAGCAGAAAAATCAGGTGTAGATCAAATTGAATTTTTCACTTATGTTTTATCCATTGCGGCGGCATGTGATAAAATTGCTCGCAAAGTAGGCCATCCTGCTCCTGAAGAAGTTATGATTGCCGGTTTAATGAATGATGTTGGATTGATGTTCTTGTTGCATCATTATCCTGAAGGATACCGTAAAGTTTTAAAATTAGCTGATGGATTAAAAAAACATACTGATGCTGAAATAGAAGTGTTTGGAATTGATCATTGTGAAGTAGGAATGTATTTAGGGGAATCATGGCGCTTGCCCAAATATGTTATAGAGTCAATAGCAGATCATCATAATTACAATATTGAGTCAGATAATCAATTAACGCTAATTGTAAAATTAGCTGTTCACATGAGTACAGATAATTTTTCAGGTTTTCAGCGAAATTTGGAAGAGAAATTAGTATCTATAAAATATCTTGCCTCCAAGCTTGGAATGAATACTGATGATATTGATCAAATTTCCGGTTCTTTGTTAAAAGATTCTTTGGAGATGAGTAAGTTTTTAGGTGTTGATATTGGAGATCATGAAAATATGTTAGTCAAAGCCAATCAGGAGATTTGGCACACATATTTGACTGTTGAAAAATTATTCCATGAACGTCAAGAGCTGAGTAAAAAATTACTTGATGAAGAGCGTAGCAAAGGTGCTATAGAGGCTAAGAATATTGCTATGGCAACTCTTTCACATTATGTTAATAATGCTGTGATGGCGATTTATGGACGTTCTCAGCTTATGAGAATGTTAAAAGAAAAAGATAAAACCGATAAAATAATTGAACAGCTTCCTGTAACATTGGATACTATAGATAAAGCCGTAAGGAAAATTGTGGCTGTTTTGGATGAGATAAAAGAACTTTCTCCAATTGATAAAGTCAAATTTTATAATGTTTCCAAGGCTATGAATCTTGATGATAAGATTGAAAAACGTATTGAAGGAATGTCTGAAGGTTCATCGTGGCAAATTGAAAACAAACCTATGGAAACTGTCGAATAAAGATTGACCAGTTGTTCAAAAACATATAATTTATATCTATGTTTAATTATCTTACGGCAGGTGAATCACATGGACCCCAACTGACAGCAATTGTCGAGGGTGTTCCAGCCGGCCTCAATATTGATATCAAAAAAATAAATTATCAGCTGTCTCGTCGTCAAAAAGGGTATGGTCGCGGCGGTCGAATGAAAATAGAAGCAGATACAGTTGAAATTGTTTCTGGTGTTAGAAACGGCGTTACTCTTGGTAGTCCGATAACTTTAGTTATTAAAAATGATGATTGGGAAAATTGGACTAAAATCATGGACCCGATTAATCCAATTGCAGAAAACCTAAACCTAAAAGAAAATAAATTAGCTTACGATACTCAAACGCCAAGACCGGGGCATGCTGATTTATCAGGTGGAATAAAATATAATCAAAAAGATTTACGAAATATTTTAGAAAGAGCATCAGCAAGAGAAACAGCCGCAAGAGTTGCTGTGGGGTCTGTTGCTCGTATTTTTTTAGAAGAATTTGAGATTAAGTTTACATCGCATGTAGTTCAAATCGGAGAAGTGAAATTAGAAACAAATTTTGAGATTAAAGATATTGAAGAATTTAATGCTCTTGCGGAAAAATCCGAAGTAAGATGCGTTGATACAGATGTTGCAGGGAAAATGATAAACGCCATTAAAACAGCAAAAGAGAAAAAAGATTCTCTTGGCGGAGTGGTTGAAATAATTGTAAGGGGACTTCCGGTTGGACTGGGTAGTTATACTCAATGGTATAAAAGACTGGAAGGGAACTTGGCACAGGTTTTGATGTCTGTTCAATCAGTTAAATCTGTTGAGATAGGTCTGGGTTTAAGAGCTTCCGGAATGTATGGTTCTTCTGTTCATGATGAAATTTTTTATAATAAAAAAGGTGACAGTAAAAAGAAAAATTTCTACAGGAAAACCAATAATGCCGGTGGGCTTGAGGGTGGCATTACTACCGGTGAGGATTTGATTATAAGAGTTGGGTGTAAACCAATTTCTACCCTTAATAAACCTCTCAATAGCGTTGACGTGAAGACTAAGAACAAAACCAAAGCGATGGTTGAAAGAACTGATAATTGCGTTGTGCCCGCTCTGGCGGTAGTGTGCGAGGGGTGTATTGCTCCGGTTTTGGCAAAAGCATTCACTGAAAAATTTGGCTCTGATAACATGGATGAAATAAAACGTAATTTTGATTCATTTTTATCTTCGAAATATTGAAAAACAAATAATTAACATTTATTTGCTATCCATAAAATAATTTCTTAGTTTATCTCAAAATAAAGGAGATATTCTATGAAACTGTCTTACATTTCTTCCAAAATTGAAAACATATCAACTGAAACTTTGGTTTTCTTTACTTCTGGTTATAGTAAAGTTCTAAACAAGGATTTAAAAAATCTGGATTCAGCTACCAATGGTGCTATTACAAAATTGCTTGAGGCTGAACAGTTTTCCGGAAAGGCTTCAGAAATGGCAGAGTTTTTGAGTCCTGCCGGTCTTGATTTTGACCGTATAATTTTAGTTGGCTTGGGTGATAAGAAAAGTATTACAGCTGATTGTTTTCGGAACGCATGCGGTAATCTTTCGAAATTTAAAGGACTTATTAATTCAAAAAAGGCTGTTTTTTATTTTGATGGTTTTACAGACAAACATTATTTTCAGGCTTCACTCGAAGGTTATCTGCTTGGCGGTTTTAAACTCCTTGATTATAAAACAGGCGATGATGCTGTAAGTAAAGTTAAGCTCAAAGAAATTACATTTGCGACTTCTGATTCAAAAATTAGAAGAAAAATGGAAAGTGCTGTCGAGAAGGGATTGATTATTGCCGAAGGTCAATGCTTGGTTCGTGAATTTTCTGAGACTCCCGGGAATTATCTTACACCTACAATATTTGCTCAAAAGGCTCAGAAGTTGTCGCGTAAATATGGTTTGTCATGTTCTATTTTGGATAAGAAAAATATTGAAAAAGAAAAGATGGGTGCTCTTCTTGGAGTTTCTCAAGGTTCGGCTCAGTCTCCAAAATTTATCATTATGAAATATAATGGAGGTCGTAAAGGTCAAGATCCGATTGTTCTGGTTGGTAAGGGAGTTACTTTTGATTCCGGTGGTATTTCTTTGAAACCGTCATTGAATATGGATGAGATGAAAGGGGATATGACAGGAGCGGCTGTTGTGATTTCTACTATTGTAACTGCGGCAAGATTAAAACTACCAGTAAATATTGTCTCTCTTGTTCCGGCAACTGAGAATATGCCATCGGGGACGGCTACCAAGCCGGGCGATATTCATACTTCAAGAAAAGGTCTAACTATTGAGATTATCAATACTGATGCCGAAGGAAGATTGATTTTAGCTGATGCTTTGGATTATGCTAATGAATTTAACCCTCAAGCTGTCATTGATATTGCAACTCTAACTGGTGCGACTTTGTACAGTCTTGGATATGAAGGGGCACCAATTTTTAGCAATAATCGGAAAATGATTAAAATGTTGAATGATGCCTCAACTGAAACATCTGAAAGGGTTTGGGAATTTCCTCTCTGGCAGGAATACGGCGAAGCTATGAAATCTGATATTGCCGATTTGGTGAATTCCGGTGGGCGTGATGCCGGTACAATAAAAGCTGCAGCCTTTTTGCAGAATTTTATCGGTGACTATCCATGGGCACATATTGATATAGCTTATGTCGATGTTGAAAAAAAAGGACGACCATATATCCCAAAAGGAACTACCGGAATTGGTTTGCGGTTATTGGTCGAAATGTTGTCTAACTGGAAAAATCCCGGTAAATGATAATTGATTGAATAAATAATATTCTTAAGAAAGCCATGCAGTCTTTGTATGGCTTTTTTTACATGATTATAACTAATTTCCCCATTTGAATTTCGCCCTGCTCATCTTCAACTGTCCAATAATATAAACCGGAAACAACTATTTGGCGATTTCTATTAATTAGATCCCATGAAGCATGAAATCGGTTTGGATCATCTTCATCAAAATCATGCCAAAGTTCACGCACCAAATCACCATCGAGAGTAAATATCCGAATAGTACACTTATGAGGTAAATTTGCAAAATTAATCTGTCTGACCTTATCATTCGGAAGATCAGATATTGTTCTGTGTTCATAACCGTGTTGTCGATATTTTCCGTCGATTCGGTAAGGGTTTGGGTAAACGTATGCTTTCAATTTTTCACCAGTCGATTGTGAACTGCTTATATAAGGATAGATATCTTTTAACCCAAAACGTTTTGGTGTTTCCAGAGGAAAAAGACCTGATTTGGGCGACCCTTGATCAAAAGTTGTTACGTTAATCCAATAGGGAACAGTTGCTAATAAATTATCAATAATGATTTCATATTCATAATATTTCATGTAACCTTCTGGCGTGTACCAATCTTCATTAAGTGAATCAGGGTGGATATTACTTGGTGGTTTGGGTGCATCGGGATAAACTTTTTTTATTGGTGATGTAATTCCAAATTCAGAAGCGTTAAAATTATGAGGCATAAAATAGAAAATAGAATCTGAATATTCAGGATGATAAAATGGGTTTGTTTTGGTGAAAATATCAGGATTGAATATGCTGTCATTGCAATCGTTACCATAAAGGCAGCGAAGTTCTTCAATCGTATATGGACGGTCAAGAATTTCAAAATCCGGATTTGGTGATAGTTTTGGATTCCAGACGTATTTATCATAATTTTCTCTATCGTATGTAGCAATGATAGACAAGCTTGACTCTCGGTCATCTCTTCCAATCCAAACATTATAACCTTCAAAATCAACTTTTCCGGTCATAAAGTCTTTTTCAGTCTCAGATTCAGTTCCGTTAAAACGAACTCTTATCCCATTTAATAACGGCTCAACCCAAAATGCAGGGGGCGGAGGTGGACCGGCGGCTCTCCAATCTGGAATTCCGTCACCTTCATAGAAAGTTGTTTCTGCGAGAGTTATTGTCCATCCTGAATCTGTTTGGATAGAATCGAAATTACAAATTCTATATTTACCAAAATAACCATCACCATCCGTATCAACTCCAGGGTTATCATATATCCAAGCCGCCCACATAGAGTTACGTGCTAAATCCGAAAAATCCAAATTAGCCTTGAAAGCTAAAGGGTCATCGGGAAGATTATTGATATTATAGGGTGCCCGATGAAGGTTTTCTCCGGCAATAACAGCAAAAACAAAATCCATCGAAGTATTAGGTGGAATATTATATGGACCTCTTGAAAAAACAAAATCACCCTTGCGCCATGATTGATTTCCCAAAGCACCTTTGCCAAATAAACTGATTTCCTGGTCTGTTGGAGTTTGCCAGATTGAGTTCATATGTCTTATAAGGCCAATATCAGAAACATCGTAATCTATTTCTTTGTTACTTAAAAGGTGATATTTGGTTTTGTCGCCATAGGCTGTATTTACAAGAGATTTGATAGCATGTGGTAAATTTTCATTAATACGGCGAGGTCCAAATTTTTCATAATACCAATTAATCCACCAATTAAAGCTGATATCTTCAAGTTTGATTTTATTATCAATAAATCTTATTCCAACTACATGGGGTACAGATTTAAACGGTTCGGAATTTGGTGTAACATTATTTCCTTCAACTATAAACCCATCTTCTATCCATACAGTTTGATTAATAAACTCACCATTAAATGGATCACCATCGTTATCTGCAAACCATACCATATTCAAAGTATCTTTATAACCACATCCCTCATAAGAGTCATGATCTTTTAAAAATCCGGCAATTTCATCGAGTGCTCGGGGAGCTTTTATGTAAAGTGAAACCGAAGGTTGAACAGATAAACCCAAATAAAAATCTTTTAATATGTTATCACCAATATTTCTAACATTAACATCAAAAATAACAAAATCCTCAGTATAAGGATATGACCATGAATGTGTTTTTTGGATAATTTCTATTTTTAAAGGTTTGTGAAAACTGTAGGTTAAATAATCATAGGATAATTTGTGCAGAGTGTCATTAAATACGGCGGTATAATCCTGTTCTGATAAAGCACCTTCCTGATAAAATGGATCAGGATCAATTGTGGAATGATAAGAAATATTCGGGAAGGATGGATCTGTAAATAATTCA
>QNAD01000110.1 GCA_003641345.1 Candidatus Zixiibacteriota bacterium
AAATATGTAAATTTTAAAAGTGCAAAAAATGGAACTGATACTTGTATTTTTGGTTTTCATTTATTAAAATTGATTAATTAAAAGGAGATAAATTTTGCAAAAAGCAGCTGAAAATTCAAATGTCGCCGTGTTGGGAGCATCACCAAAAGAAGAAAGATACTCGTTTAAGGCAGTAAAAATGCTAAAAGAAAATGGGCATAAACCGATTCCGATACACCCTGCCGGACATGCAGTTGATGGTGTTGATGGGTTAAAATCTTTATCAGACATAACTGTTAATGTTGATACTTTAACAGTTTATGTTAATTCGTCTATATCTACTCAGGCTTATGATGAAATTATTAAACTTAAACCAAGGCGAGTGATATTTAATCCAGGTGCGGAAAATAAAGAGTTAGCTGATAAATTAAATATTGATGGAATTGAAACTATCGAAGCCTGCACATTGGTAATGCTTCGGACCAAACAATTCTAAAATGCTAATCCTAATTAGTTTTATCTAAGTCAAAAAAGCAGGTCTTTCTTTTTTGAAGACCTGCTTATTTTGAATATCAAAATTACAAAGTTTATAACTTACTATTAATAAGTCAAAATATCTGCATATTAATTTTTATCGAACTATAACAATTGCCTCTATTTCCACTTTGACATCTTTGGGTAATCGGCTTACCTCAACCGTAGCCCGAGCAGGAGGATTAGAGTCAAAATAGGTGGCATACATTTCATTAACAGAGGCAAAGTCATTCATATTACACAGATAAATTGTAGTTTTAACAATATCAGACATATCACTTCCCGCAGCACCTACAACTGCTGTAATATTATCCATTACTTGTTTACATT
This sequence comes from Candidatus Zixiibacteriota bacterium, assembly GCA_003641345.1. The sequence goes on from QNAD01000110.1 coordinate 844, forward strand.
GTTCAGATGCAGTATTGCCGACAATTTCCATTGTCTTCGGGTCTAATGGAATTTGTCCCGAAAGAAATAATAAATTATTATTTGAAATTTGTACTGCCTGTGAATAAGGTCCTATTGCTTGTGGAGCATTTTCGGTTTTGATTATTTTTTTCATAAGTTCTCCTCTATTGATTTTTTATAGAGTAAGAATTTTTAGGGTTAAAATAAAGATTTAGTTTAAAAAAGATTTTAAATATTTTTTAGTCCATCAGGACCCATCAACTCAACAAAACTCATAAGAATTTTTTCATCAAATAGCTCTTTTTGAGCCAACATTAGTTTTAGGGCAGGAAAAGAATCAATCGCCTTTTGATATACTCTTTCCGATGTCAGAGCATCAAAAGTATCTGCTATAGAGACTATTCTTGAATATAAGTGCATTTCATCAAGTTCTAACCCGTTAGGATAGCCCGAACGGTCTGCTCTTTCATGATGCTGAAGGACAGGATAATAAGAAGACGCAGAGATAAGATTGGTCTCGCTTAAAATATCGACACCCCATTTTGGATGTTTTTTCATGATTTCAAATTCAATTTGATTCAATTGAGAGCGTTTATTTAAAATTCTCTCTGAAACTTTCGACTTACCAACATCGTGCAAAAGAGCTCCGACCCCTAATTCATGCAAAAACTCTTCATCTTTAAATCCTATTTGCTGGGCTAAGGCAATTGAAAAAGTGCAAACATTCACGGAATGGGTATAAGTATAATAATCAAATGATGTAATTGTCATCAGACTTAAAAATGTTTCTCTTCCTTTTAAAATATAGTTAAGGGTATTTTCTACAAGATCTTTAGATCTTTCAATATTCTCCCCCAAGGCTGGTTGTTCAAGGATATCCTTGACAAGCGAGGTTGATGTTTCGTAGAGGATACCTGCTTTTTTCTCTTCTAAGATTTTAGGGTCATGAAGAATAATGTTAAGATTTTTTTCAATATACTTCTGGTAATCTTTTTTGTTCTCTGAGGAAATATATAACTTATCAACTTTATTTTCCAGAAGCTTTGATCTGTTTTTTTCTGTAAAAGGTAAATCTGCAGAGCGATACAGAATCAGGCTTCCATCAATATTTATAAAAAGATCAAAACTTAAAATTGAATCAATTCTAATAGAATCCAAAAGAATCGGAATAAATTTTTCTTCTATTTTTACTTTACTAGAAAGAATTACCATAAATCAAAATACCTGTAATAATCTTACGTTTTTTATAAAAAAATAATCATTCTATTATATCGGCAATATTGGGATAAATTTTAAAAAAACCCCCTAATTTTAGGAGGTTTTTGAAAGGAAGGCATATGTAAAACCGGAAAATACTATCTGTTATAGTTTTTTATCATTGATAATACCGAATTTAATGAGCCAGTAATGTTTGTAAGGATTTTGGAGTATTTTTTCAAAAGTTCAGAATACTGCCAACGCATCTGAAAAGCACTATCCGGAAAATCAAACATTTCCAAAAGTGTAGTCTTGTAAATTTCTTCGATATATTTTACAACATAATAAGGATAATCAACAATATTAGCATCTTCCACTTCACCACGGCTAATACGTTCTTTATAGACCTCTATTTTTTCAAGAACTACGGTCCCAAAACACCAGGGAGTCATAATTATACCAAAATTACTGTTGTCGGCATAAAATCTTTTAATAGTTCTAATTAACAAATCAATTACTACTCCCCGAGCGCGGTAATAAGATAATGTCTCCAAGTGCTGATCACCGGTCTGAGCTATTTTTTCATTAAGCCTATTTCTCTCTTCGGTTGCACGATTATAAGTCATTTCCATAAATCTATAGAAATCTTCAAAATAGACTTTGCTGTTTTCAGAAAGAGACATAATATAATACCCGTTTTCATCTTTGCGAATCCGCGGATCATTCATTGTCGTCAATGTTTCTTGCGAAAAACCAGCCTGTAAAGTATTTTCCAACATCTATTCTCCTTCAATAACTTTTTCTAATCTGATAACCCTTAATGCATAGCCTGTGCCGATTTAATTCTAAACAAAACGCCCTATCGTATTAATATGTTATGTTATTGTTGTATTTTGTGATACAAGAGATTAAGCAGAAGAAATTTATTTATAATTACTTAATTACAAAACATATATAGATTATTACTACATTATTTTTTGGGTAAAAATATGTAAAGTTCTGCAATATATGCCGAAATAAATCATAGAAATAAAAAATCAATAAAAAGGACAAGTGGTTCTTTTTTGTAATTATAATTTTTAAAAAATTCTTATTGGAGGATTGAATGAGTGGCCACGCTTCGAAGCGACCGGAAAGAAAAATGAAATCAAAAAAACATTTTTCAAAAAGAAATTCCAACAAACCAAAATTAGAGTCTGAACGTCCCAAACAGATTAAAAACAAAAAAGAAAAATACATAAAACCTGCTCATTGGGAAGAAACAATTGAAGAGTTTGTCGAAGAAACAATGGAGCTTAGCGTTACTGAATAAAAAAAGGCATAGTAGGACGAAACTCTTTAGCAGTTCCGCCTTCTTGGCAAAACCACGACCTACTTTTGGGGGTAGCCCACTGCTTGCAGTGGGAGAACATAAACCCACTGCAAGGGGCTTGTTGAGAAAGTCTTACAGATGTTGCGGTGGGTCCTGAAAATCTGTGTAAACAGATTTTTGTGACCTACCGCTCTTTAATTACAACTACTTAAGTGTCGGGTCACAATCCACCTTCTGTGAATCAGGACCCGACACAACTGAAATGAGGATTTATCAACAAGCACGTTCGCAGAAATGACAAGAACAAAAGGAATGACAGGTTTCTGCTTAACTGGAATTATAATATGATTACAAAGGTAAAACAGTATCGTCATTATTCCCCCCCAATATTCTGGGTCCGTTGAATCTTCAGATTCAACTCTCACTAATTGAAAACCTGCCATAAATTGGCAGGTTTTTTTGATGCTAATAGATAAAAATAAATTGACACATTTCTGGCAATTCATTATCTTAATTGTGTTGGGAGAAAAAGAAAAAATAAAATCCCTATACCTTGTATCCGCCAAAAACATGTAAATACTATATTTTATAAAAGGAGTGTTAAATGAAGTATTTCCTGATTTTACTGGTATTTGTTTTGCTATTAATTCCGGCAAACAATATCACAGCTAAGGTGAATCCGGATAGTTTCCTGGATTTAACTAAACCTGGTGGCGACGATCATCCTTGGGGCGGTGAAGAAATAGCTCCGACTCTACCGGATAAATCAATTGGTACAAATTATGATCCAATATTTACAGGTATTCCATTAATTGATATTTTTCTCAATAATTACCTTGGATCATATTACCCAAGAACAAAAATATCTGCACCTTCGATAAGAGAAGTTGATAATATCAATTTACATCAACCTACTGTAGTCAATCAAACAAACCAATCTGATATTTTTGAGGGTAATAACAAATGAGTAAATTAATCAAAACTGGCAATGATTTCTGCCTGACAATGACTCATTACATCGAGTCAATGTTAGATAAGCAGAATTATACCGGTATGATAAAGTATTATGAAGATAATTATAATGCTATAATCAATATCGGAACACTGCCGGCTGGATTAATGGTTCGCAACATCGCAACAGCTTACTCTTTTATTTCAAACCACTCATCTGCTCTTAAAACTATTCGAATTGCTCAAAGCCTGATTGCTCGAAGTGGGGACAGCGACGAGCTTGCAGAAACATTTATCTTGCTTGGCAACATTTTAAGAAAAAATGGTGAGTTAAAGGAATCCGAAAAAGCATTTCGCGATGCCGAATCAATATTTCGCCGCAATGACAATATCGAAGGACAAAGCCGTGCCTTAAATTTATTAGCCGGACTGTTCTTTCGTCAAAATGATTTCAATAATGCTTTGTCTATATTGATGGAAGCAGTTAAAATCGTCCGTAAATTAAAAGACCAGGTCAAACTATCTTATATGATGGGGAACATTGGTCGAATCTATTCCTTTACAGGAAACTTTAAAGAAGCTAAGAAGCATCTGGAAATCAATATTAAGTTATCCGGAGAACTTGGCGATAAAAAAGAAGCTATGCGAGCTTCACTATCTTTAGGATATGTGTTTATCCAAGAAGGTAATTATAAACAGGCTGAAAATATTTTGAACAAAGCCTATTCTACTATTACCAATATGAAACTTATTCGTGATGAGGTGATTTGCCTTACTTATCTTGGCGAATTATTTTACAAATCAAACCAGCTTGAAGAATCGCATAACCGGCTTCAGCATGCTTTAAAATTGGCTGAATCAATCGAACCATCATCGCTTTTGACCGCCAGAGTCTGGCGTCACCTTGCAGAACTTGCAATACTAAACAATAATATTCATTCTGCACAAAGATTTACCAATTTGGCTATGCCGATTATGAGAGAACAGAATATTAAGGTAGAGATAGGTGCTTTATGGAAAATTAAAGCACTTATTGAAGAATCAAAAAAGAATCATCAAAAAGGCGAAGATTATTTCATGAAATCATTTGATTATCTTGGAGAATCATCCGTCAAATTTGAAAAAGCCGATTCTTTGATATCTGCTGGTTGTTCATCTCTGTTCAATTTCAACAAAAGGATGACGTTTTTGTTTAGAGTGGAAGAGTTTTATTCCACAAATAACTTAAACACAAAGCTAAATGAAATTGGTAAAATAATAGCAAACAATGATTCAGAAACAGAGAGACAAAAACGATTTAACAAAAACATTAGCAATCAAAATCCTTTAGTTGCTGATTTTATAACACAATCAAATAAGATTAAAAGTTTCAAATCACAATTACCATTAATTTGCCAATCCGACATCCCCTTATTAATAACCGGTGAAACCGGTGTCGGCAAAGACCATATGGTTCGGTATTTTCATTCTCTTGTTTGCCCGAGTAAGCCTTTTAAAGCGGTCAACTGTGCATCTTTGCCGGATACTCTTTTAGAATCAGAGTTATTCGGCTACAAAAAAGGTGCTTTCACCGGAGCGGACAAAGATAAAGATGGATTATTTTTAGCGGCAAATGGCGGGCTACTTTATCTTGATGAAATTGGAGATATGCCACTGATATTACAATCCAAACTCTTAAAAGTTATTGAATCCCGAAAAATAATGCCGCTTGGATCAACCAAAGAAATATCATTGAATGCAATACTGGTCTTTGCTACCAATAGAAATCTTGAAGAAATGGTTGCTAAAGGAACTTTCAGACGTGATTTATACTATCGTATTAGTGGTATCAATTTTACTATTCCTTCTCTGCGAGAACGTAAAGAGGACATACCGCTCTTGATGAAACATTTCATGCAAAAATCAAGCCTGCTTGATAAAAACAGAGAACTGGCTCCGGAGCTAATTCACCAGTTTGTCCAATACAACTGGCCCGGCAACACTCGTGAACTGGTCAATAAAATCAAACGGTTGGAGATTATGGCTGAGATGGTTGCCGAAGGTGATTTGGTGGAACTTTCAAGAACTATCTTTTCATCCAAACAGAAAGAACAACAAGAGTCTCTTTTTAAACAGGTTGAAAAATTCGAGAAAGAACTGCTGGTCGAAGCTCTACTAGCCGCCGACGGCAATAAATCGAAAGCGGCAAGAATTCTTGGAATTCATGAAGCTACCGTACGTACAAAACTCAAACGTTACGGAATAATGTTTGAGAGTTGTCATTAGAACAGCTAATAAAATATGGAACCTGAAGCGGTCTTATGACTCTGACCGTTTAGGTTCCATCTGAATATCGTAAATGCATTTTATGCTTTACGGTTTATATACTTTAACACTCCTTGGTAAGCGGCGTGTGGATCACCATCGCATGCCGCTTTCATAATCAATAAGAAATAAATATTCAATAATAAAAAAGTTATCCACATTGAATAAAACTAAACTAAAAATACATACGAAACGCACACTTTTTGTGCGATACGTATAACTTCATAAAATACAATGTATTAACTATAAAGACGTTAT
>QNAD01000111.1 GCA_003641345.1 Candidatus Zixiibacteriota bacterium
CAACGTCTGTTAAACTTGACTCTATCTTATATAAAATAAACACAGCCGAAGGGACTTTGGGCCTTTTTGTTAATGATACTACTTTGTACAGTGAGTTTACCAATTTATTGGGACGGGTAAATAATCTGATAACGGATATTGAAAAAAACCCAAGGAAGTATTTCAAGTTCAGCGTTTTTTAAATAGTGATTTTATGTCTTAAACACACATTGTGTGATTCACTCAATGTGGCATTAGTAAGTTTCATTAACTTTTCCAGGAAATTATTGCTTAGTGTGATATTCCCTGTGTCGGGCGAATCTTCAGATTCGCCTAATTTCAATACATTTTATATAAGAATTTATATTTTTCAGGGCAATCTGCTAACCCTGCTTTAACAGGATTATTTAAAATATATTCGTATTTAATTCTATATTGTTTCTCTGAATATATCGTTACTTCATCAAAACCGGTTTGCCATAAACGAAATTTGCCATCCTTGACTATAAATTCATTAGGCACGATTGATCTATTTTTATATTTATAAGTAAAGTATTTTTTTATGTTTTGTACTATATTTGAAATTGATTTATCATTAAGTCTTTCTAAGAGAATATGTACATGTTCTGGCATTATCACATAAGCATATAATTTATATATATTTTTATCTGAGTAGAATTGAAGAATTTTAACAAGGGTATTTGCAGTATCTTTATTTTCAAATATTGGAATGAAATTTCTTACCGTAAAGGTAACAAAGTGAATCTTGAAATCAGTTTTATATCTTTTTCTCTTTGACATTTTAATTCGCTGGATCTGAAGATCCAGCGCTCACTTTTAATGATATTTAGTCATGTTTCTTAATTAACATATTCAGTGTTCACTTTTAATGATATTTAGTCATGTTTCTTAATTATCATATTCAGCGCTCATAATATATTATGTTTCTTAAAAATGCCTCACTATATTCTCTGTGTCGGGCGAATCTTCAGATTCGCCTAATTAATTCACTCTCACAACTCATTCAGCACTTTTTCAAACATGTTGTTGGATTTTACAGATTGGGTGATGTGCAAAAAATATTCCGTAATTGGGATAGTCTCAATTTTATAATCAGACATAGTCTTTAAGTTTTCTTTCACATTTGTAGGGTACTTGTCAGCAATGATATAATGAAGTGGCATAACTATATTTTAAACCAAAGTGGTTAATCTTCTTCGGCAAATATCGCAGAATTTCTCATTTTTATTGTCAATGTCAAGCATCAGTTGACTGTAATAATTAACACATCTTGGATTACGACATTCAGAGAGATCAAATAGATGTGCTATCTGATGTACACCTTCTTTGTACAATCGGGGATATATTTTCTTGTCATCTTCAGGAAGTCCATAAAATTCTTGTCTTAGTTGGAAAAGAGAAACAACGGCTGTTCCGGCAAGAGGATTAGAGTATCCTAAAACGAAATGTTCTTCCGGCAGATATAAATTTTCCTCGCATACACCAATTACCTTTTCACGATTGTTAGCTTTAGTACGTTCTAATTTGGATAAAATTACAGTGGCATAATATTGATTTCGAATCAGATTATGAGCCTCGATTGGCATTTTCATCCCTTTTAAGATGTCGATAGAGCGATTGAACACTGGACCAATATCAGCCGCCAGTCGATTAACCATCATAAAGTCAACTTCGCCCAAAGGCACGACAACTATTTTTGATTTACTTAATGCCATAATCACTCAACTGTGAAAAAACGTGTTTTACTTCCTGTTTTAGATACATTAACTTTTGCTTTTATGCCACATTTTGGACACCAGCCTACAAAAGCATCTCTTTTTTTATTAAGATATATCCTGGAATATACATTGCAACATTTAAACGTAATTCCGATAAAAGGATTTTTTATTTTATCTTCTTTTTTATTCATCACAAAATTGAATATAACAAAACTGACCCAAAATCAATTATAAATTATATTTTAAGCAATGATTAATAATGAATTTAATTTTCACTATTTAACTCATGCATAATACTAACCGATGATGAACTGCCTAATCTGTTTGCACCAGCTTCAATCAGTTCTTTACACTGCTTCAAGGTTCTAATTCCTCCGGATGCTTTGACTTTGATTTTATCTTTGGCAATACTCTTTAAAACATTAACTTGCTCTATTGTAGCACCTCCGAAGAATCCTGTGCATGTTTTTACAAATTGTGCACCACCATTCATGACACATTTGGTTGCTTCTATTTGCTGTTCAATATTTAATTTGCCTGCCTCAATAATTACTTTTAGTAGAACATTAAAAGGTAGATTCTCTCTAATAATCTCAATTTCTCTTTCTACTTCAGAATACCTATCAGATGCCAGCCATCCGATATTTGCTACCATGTCAATTTCATGAGCACCATCGTCAACTCCTTTGATAGCTTCTATAACTTTAACATCAGTGCGAGCCGCTCCGAGTGGGAATCCTGAGACAGACAGAATTTTTACATCTGAGGTTGATAAAAAATTAGCCGCAACTTTAACCCACACTGGATTAATTGCTACTGAATAAAAATTATATTCAATAGCTTCCTTACAACATTTTATTATATCTTTTTCGGTTACTTCGCTGTGTAAAGTAGCGTGGTCGAATTTTCTATTTAGATTTGTTAATATGTCTGACATGTTAAACCTTTTTTATATTCTTTAAAAATGAATTACCAATAAAATTATTTTCAATATTAAACAGTTCACCAATAGTACAGGCAATATCAGAAAATGTTTCTCTGATGCCAAGATTCACTCCTTTTATTAAGTTTGGTCCATAACACAATAATGGTACGTATTCTCGTGTATGATCAGTCGAATTTTTGATAGTTGGATCACATCCATGATCAGCAGTTATAATAAGTATATCATTTTCTTTTAAGCTACTTAATAATTTTTCAAGTGAACTGTCAAATTTTTCTAATGCTTTCGCAAATCCTTCGGTATCGTTGCGATGACCATAGAGCATATCAAAATCAACAAGATTGGCAAAAATTAAATGATGAGTATTATCATCTTTAACATGTTTAATGACATTCTGCATAACTTCGTCATTATCTTTTGTTTTGATAAAACTGCTGATTCCTTGATGGCAATATAGGTCGTAAATTTTCCCAACTGATAGCGTTTTGAATCCGTTTTTTATCATAAGGTCAAGAAAAGTATCATGGGGGGGAGCCAATGAAAAATCTTTTCGTCCCGAAGTTCTTTTAAAATCACCTGAAGTACCAATAAACGGTCTTGCGATTACTCGGGCAACAGCATAATCTCCCTGAAGTAATTTTCTGGCAATTTCACAGATTTCATATTGTTTCTCAAGCGGGTAAATATCTTCATGAGCGGCAATTTGGAAAACTGAATCAGCCGAAGTATAAACAATCAATTTTTTTGTCTTAAGATGCTTCTCTCCCAACTCATTAATGATTTCCGTACCACTGGCTGGAATATTGCCAATAGTCTTTAAGCCGGTTAGATTTTCAAATTCTGTTATGATGTTTTCTGGAAAACCATTTGGAAATTTGGGGAAAGGCTTGTCAATAATTACTCCGCCAATTTCCCAATGTCCGGTGGTTGAATCTTTTCCCTGAGCTTGTTCCGCCATTGAGCCAAAACAACCTGTTGGATTTGTTATAGAATCAATGCCTTTAATTGGAACAACATTTCCTAAACCGAGCTTTTGGCAATTGGGCATTTTTAAGCCATCAGTTTTTTGGGCAATATTTGGTATTGTTGCCGCACCAGCATCGCCATACATATCCGCATCAGGAAGTTCCCCGATACCACAGGCATCAATTATTAAAATAATAACTCGATTCAATTTCATTATATAAATTTATGAGAATTTCAATTGGATGTAAACAATAGCTTTAACAAAAAAAACGGTTGGTTGTAGCCGGTTAAGATAAAATTATCACGTGGCGTACGAGAATGTACACCACGCACAAAATTTGACCTATTATTTTTCAACTTTTTTTAATGCAAAATCCGTATCAGCCTCAATAGCCAGTTGATATTTTTTGATTTCACCTTTTTTATTCATCTCTCGATACCCATCGATTACCATTTTTTCTCTTTGAAGAACAATAAAGCCTTCTTTATGGGCAAAATATATCATGCCGGTTGATTGAATTTTGTCCAAACCCTGCTTTTGAGTGCTATCTTTTGGGTTTTTTACTATTGGTATTAGTAGATTGCCTTCGTATTCAATAACGGCACAATCGTAACCTCTTTCCCGAACAAGTGATTTAATTTTATAATTAGTTGATGCTTCCATGGTTTCATCGGGAAGAACAACTCTTGTTGTTTGTGTCCACGAATAATCAACAGTGATTTCATAAGATGGGAATTGTGGCATTCCTTGCTCAAAATAATTTTTGATATATGTTGTGTAAGAATTATCTCTGTCCGGAGGGAATTGTATATCAACAATTTTACCGTTGGTCTGTACAAAAAAGTCTAATTCACGAGTTGTCTTGACAGTATCTATTTTTGTTGAATCATCAGGGTTTTTCATTTCGTGTGTCCATGAACTGGTCTCTTTTATTTGTCCAACATTATTTTCGAATTCTATTACTTCTTGTTCAATATTGATATTATAACTGCTTTTATAGTCTTCAACTACAGAATCAGCTTCTATCACTTTAGTAGTGCGATGAGAATTTTGTTCATATGTTAAAATTGTCCCCGGGTCATATTTATAACTTAACATTATTTTTTTCTCGCCTTGAGTGCAACCAAAATATAAGGCAATCAAGGTAAGAATAGTGAGGGTTGAAATAATTTTTTTCAAAATAACTTCCTTAGTTTATTTATTCCTTTAAAGTTAACAAGTCACTAATCAAAGCAGAACGTCCCAACATTCCGGGGGTTCCCAGCAAAAACATGCCACGTGTTAAACGTGCTTGTTCATTTTTGGTGAATATAATTTCATTGACATTATTAAGGTGTTCTAATATTTCAGCACTCAGAATAATCTCGGTTTTGATTTCTGTTGCTGATTGTTGATTGTTTTTCATAGAGCCAAAAAACACTGCTGAACCAAGCACAAAAATAGCTACGACAAAAGATACTGCCGACCGTACAAATGAAATTTTTGCAGAGCGATATTGCTCAATATGAATTTTTTCGACATTAGAAATCATATCGGATTGTGCTGTCCGAGCCAGAATGATTTGAGTTGTTTCGTCCCAGTAATTCTGACCGGGATCAACCGTTTCAATACTTGATAATGTTTCCTTAAGTTTAATCGCCTGATGAAATTTTTCCTGACAAATATCACAGACTGCCAAATGGGCATCTATTTCATCACATTGACTTTTGGTCAATTCTTGATCGACATAATCCTCAAGGAGTGATTGTGTATGGCGGCACGTCATTTTTACTACTCCTAAGTTATAAGTCGGTGTTTTAGTAATTTTCTTAATTTACTTCGGGCAATGTGAAGATTAGACCTGACCGTTGCCTGAGGGCAATCAAAGACTTGGGAAATCTCCTCTTTACTGTATCCTTCAATATCATGTAGCAATAGAGTAAGTCTTTGCTTAGTTGGCAATTGCTCGAGAGCCTGGTAAATCTCCGCCATTAACTTCTTATTTTCAAATTCCTGTTGAGGAGTCTTAATTTTTCGAGAGAGGTCGAGTTGAATATCGCCGGGCAGGGTAGAAGTGTCATCGGCGACTTTTCTCCGGCTTTTCCTTTTTCGTAACAGGTCAATAGAATAATTTGTAGCAATTCTGGTCAGGAATGTTGAAAAATAATTTACATTTATAAGTTCCTTTCGCCTTTTATATATTCGTACAAAAGTTTCTTGAACAACTTCATCGGCATCCAAATGGTTGCCAAGCATTTGAAATGCAACTCCGTAAATTCTTTTACGAAACCGCTTAATTAACTCAGCTAAAGCGGTTTCGTCGCCGTTCACGAAATTTTCAACCAATTCGGGAATTGTTTTATTCATATCCCATTTCTTGTGATTTATTGACGATTAACATAAGAAATTGTGTAATATTCTTTTCCCAAATTAAAAGTTGACGGTACGAAAATTAAAGATTATGGTATCGCTGATATTTGTCAATCTTTTTTTAATCAATAACTTATGAGGTTTTTTAAGTGGTTGATAGCCAAAGCAAGGCTCAGAAATACAAATTCTTCACTATTGGGGCTATTGGAACCTTTATGGCTACTTTGGATAGCTCTATTCTTAATGTTGCCCTACCTACAATTGCTGATGAATTTTCAGTCCCTATAGATTTAATTGCCTGGGTCGTTTTGTCATATTCTTTAACTCTTGTATCTTTATTGATGGTTTTTGGGGCATGGTCTTCAAGAAAAGGATATAAATTTGCTTATAAATTTGGGTATATGTTTTTTACAATTGGTTCTATTATTTGTGTTTTTAGCCAATTATTCTCAATTTTATTAATTGGGCGAATAATTCAGGCAATTGGGGGAGCAATGTTTCAAGCAGTCGGTCCGGGGATGGTAACGGAAGTTTTTCCTGAAAATGAGCGGGGGAAGGGGATGGGGCTGATGGTAATGGCAGTTGGGCTTGGGTTATTGTCCGGTCCGGCATTAGGTGGCCTGTTATTATCATACTGGTCATGGCAGTCTATTTTTATAATTAATATCCCGATTGGATTTTTTGGTCTCTTTCTAACTTTTAGATATTTCAAAAATTATATACAAAAACTAAAAGAATCGAAAATACCAATTATAGGTTCTGTCTCTGTATCTATAGTTCTTTTGAGTAGTATGCTTGTGGCAACTTTATTAGGCAATTACGAGTTTACCGATCCTATTATTATTG